>JAEUQS010000119.1 GCA_016789625.1 Acidobacteriota bacterium
TCCGGAGACGCCGATGCACACGAAGCGGCCGTGTGTTTCCGACCCGATCTCGGGGAGCGAGCCCTTGGGGTTGCGCGCCTCCTGCGCCGCCAGGAAGCGCTCGTACTCGAGCACCACGTACTGCGATTCCCCGAAGGCGGCCACCTCGCCGCCTCGCAGCCAGATCGCGTGATCGCAGAGAGTCGAGACGTAGTACATCGCGTGGCTGCAGAAGACGATCGTGCGGCCGGAGGCCCTGAGCCCGAAGATGCGGTCGACGCACTTTTTCTGGAACCGCCCGTCGCCCACCGCGAGGGCCTCGTCGAGGATCACGGTGTCGGGCAGGAGGGCGGTCGCGGCCGCGAACGCGAGCCGCATGGTCATGCCCGAGGAGTACGTCCTCACCGGCCGGTCGAAAAAGTCGCCGAGCTCGGCGAACGACTCGACGTCGGGGAGGACCGACACGGTCTCCTTCTGCGTCAGCCCGTAGAGCGCGGCCTGGAGGATCACGTTGCGGCGACCGGTTTCCTCCGGGTGGAACGCGGCCCCCAGCTCGAGGATCGACGCGATGCGGCCGTTGGCCGCAACGGAGCCCGAGGTCGGCGCCGTGGTGCCGGCCAGGATCTTCAGCAGCGTGCTCTTCCCGGATCCGTTCTGGCCCACGATGCCGAGCGCGGTTCCCCGCGGTACGTCTCCCGAGACGTCGTGGAGCGCCGGGACCTCGACGTGCCGCTTGCGGCCCGTGAAAGCCTCGATGAGGCGATCGCGCGGCGCGGCGTAGACGCGGTAGGTCTTGGTGAGGCTTCGGAAAGAGAGGGCTGGCGCTGGATTCTCGTGCATCGTTTCCGCGCGGGGCGGGGCCCTATGATCGCCGAATGTCGTCCGGCCCGCGCCTTGCGCGCTCCGTCGTCGTTCCCGTCCTGATCTCGGTCGTCCTCCTGGCATCGCTCGAGGGTGGCTGCCGGGTCGTGCGGAGGCTGCGCGAGGGCACCTGGCCCGTCACGCGTGCGGTGTCGTACGCGCGTTTCGTGGAAGACATCGGCCGTGCCTACCAGCCGCATCCGTTCCTCGTCGCGAGCGGCCGGCCCAATGCCCGGCTCGAGAAGGTCGGCAAGGTCATCCAGTTCAACTCCCTCGGGTATCGCGGGGGACCGGTCGACCTCCCGAAACCCGCCGGCCGGTTTCGCATCCTCTGCGCGGGCGGCTCGACCACGTTCGATCTCCTGGCGACGAACAACGACACCACCTGGCCCGCGCGGCTCGCGCAGGTGCTCCGGGCCAGGACGGGGAGAGACGTCGACGTCGTGAACGCGGGCTTTCCGGGCTGGACGTCGGTGGAGAGCCTCGTGAGCCTGGAGCTCCGGGACATCGACCTCGCGCCCGATCTCGTGATCGTGTTCTCGGGCATCAACGAAACGCAGCCGGCGGGACACGAGCCGTTCACGCCCGACTATTCCCAGGGGCACGGAGAGCTGCTGCCCCGGATCCTGGGCCTTCATCCCGTACCGCTCCGCACGGCCTCCCGGTTCGTGTTCATCGAGTGGCTCCTCGACCGGGCGGGAAAGCCCTCGACGAAGCCTGAGGGGTTCGCGCCGGCCTGGGCGTGGAACGGGGGAGCCCGCAAGAACGACATTCCGCCGGAGGCGGTCGCCGCGTTCGTTCGGAATCTGCGGTCCACGGCCGCGGTCGCGTCGGCCAACGGGGCCGCGACGCTCTTCGTGGCCCAGACGGCGCTTCGCCGGAAGGGCCAGGAGACGTACGACGACGAGTACATCGAATCCTGGGCGCCGGGCCTCACGGCCGCCGGCTACAGACGCGCCGTCGAGCGCTACAACGAGGGTGCCGAGGGGCTGGCGAAGGCCGGCCTCGCGAGCTTCGTGAATCCCTTCGACAGTGGCTTCGAAGATGCCGACTTCAACGACCCGGTCCATTTCTCGGACGCCGGCTCGGCGAAGATGGCCGAGCGGATCGCCGACGCGGTGGTTCAGAACACGTCGTGGTCCGCAAACCGATAGTCGAAGGCGCGCGCCGCAGCCGTGAGGTCGAACCCGGGGTCATACGGGCGGACGAAAAAGTGCGTGTCTCCCGCAACCTCAAAGAATCCCAGCTCCGAAGTCAGTCTCGCGAACAGACGGCCGGAACGAGGTGCGCGAACCTCGAAGCGGCCTCCCTCGAGGCTCAGTGACGATGCGACCCGACTGAGGAGATCCGGAAGCGTTCCGTCGTCCTCGTCGCGCACCTGGAGGTCGACGACGAGCGCGCGATCACCGACGACGCGGATCACTGTATATCCCCGCGATCCGCCGAGGGGACCGAGGAGCTGGAAG
>JAEUQS010000126.1 GCA_016789625.1 Acidobacteriota bacterium
GGGCCGGCCCGTCCTCCACGACTCGCTTCACGAGGGCGCGGTTCCGGGCCAGGCGCTCGGGAGACACCGCGGCCGTCTCGGCCGGGTTCTGCGGAACGAGCGCGACGGCCGTGAAGCCCGTCGTCCGTCGCGACAGCAGCCGTCTCAAGGACCGGAACGCGGGCGAGGCGGCGTTCCAGTCGCGGTCCTCGGAGAAGGGCGCCACCTTGAGCCTCAGCACGGACGCCGTCAGGTCCTCGTCGTCCGCGGCCGGCAGCAGGCGCGCGAGACCCCGCTCCACGAGGTCCTTCCGCGAGGGGGCGAGGAGCCTGGCCCGGAGCGTCTGGGACACGAGGAAGAACGCCGAGGCGCGGGCCGCCGATTCGTAGAGCCGCCGCCCCATCGCGTCGCCCTTCCCGGCCCGGCGACGCGCGTCCGCGAGGTCCGCGGCTCTCTCGGGCAGCAGCGCATCCCGCGAGAGCGCCTCCTCGGGGACCTCGAAGGAGGCCGCGAACATCCGGAAGTTGAGGAGCACGAGGAGGTTCGCGGGCGCATCCTCCCCGAGCCTCTCGTACAGACCCTCGAGATCGGGGAGGAGGAGGCCGTCGGCGCTCAGCGGCAGGACGGGCAGGCGCCTCGCCAGATGGGCCGTCAGCGTCTGCTCCCGGGCCCTCTCGACGGCGTTCTGGAGGAGGGCCGTGGGGCCCGCGACACTGTCGCCCAGCAGGCCCACGGCGCCGGGCGGAGCCGCATGGGCCCGCGCCTAAGCTCGGCCAGAGAGGTGAGCGAGCCCGCGACGTCCACGTGCCGCGAGAGACCTCCCGAGGCCACGAGAAACCGGCAGAGCGCCTCCGACGCGAGGAGGAGAACGGCGAACCCCGCGAGAGCTCCCCGGGCGACGTCTCGGTTCACGCCGGGCGGGACCTCGCCGCGAGAAACGCCGCCACCGCCGAGACGGCGCTCTGCAGATGGCCCGGGCCCGTGTGTCCGGAGGCCTTCCGCGGCGCGAACGAGTGGTCGCCGTCGGCGAGCCAGACGAGCTGGATCGCCGGCGAGAGCGGGTAGCCCGCGACGTCCTCGCGCGTGCCGAAGGGATCCCGCTCCCCCTGGATGATCAGGGCCGGGGTCGCGAGGGCCGCGAGGTGTGCCGTGCGGAGCTTGCCGGGCTGGCCGGGAGGATGGAACGGATAGCCCAGGCATACGAGCCCGGAGACGCCCGCTTCGTCGGCCACCAGGCTCGCGATGCGGCCGCCCAGCGACTTGCCTCCGATGACGAGCCCCGCGGCGCCTCCGGCCTGCGCGATGGCCTCGAGATACGCCTCCCGCAGCACCGGCGGTCGGTCGGGGGCTCCCCTTCGCCCGTCCTCGCGGCGCATGTAGGGGAATTCGAAACGATGGACGCGAAACCCCCGGGCCGCGACGCCCGTCGCGAGCGTCTCGAGAAACGGCGTCCGCATTCCGGCTCCCGCTCCGTGGGCGAGGAGCAGGCGCACCGCGCCCGCCGCCGGGGGCGCGCCGGGTTCGTTCACCAGGAGCTCTCCGCGTGGAATCATGGCCCGAAGCGTACTGCGGAAACGGCCCTGGGGAAGCGGCCCGGCTATACTCACAACCTTGTCCGACGCCACCCGAAGAGCGGTCTGGCTGGGTGCCCGGATCGCCCTCCTCCCCGCGCTCTCCGTGGCGTTCCTCGTGCTCCTCGGCCTGAGCTCGGTCGTCTACGTCGTGGACGTCGCGCCCGAGGAGTTCGTCGTCCAGACGTTCGGCACCCGCTACTCCGTTCCGAGGACGCCGAACGAGCCCGCCTGGACGAACGTCGTGGGCGAGCCCCGCTTCTCGACGAGGCAGCTCCTCTTCCCCGAGGCCGGCCCGGTGGGGAACGGAGTGGCCGTGATCCGCGGCCTCCTCAATCCCCCGCAGGGGCAGGAAAACGACGTGAGGCTTCCCCTCCGCACGGGGACCAACCGCCTCGTCCACTGGAACCCGTTCCGTGCCCGCCTCAACCTGCGCTCCGAAGGCACCGACGCGAACTTCCGGGTGACGATTCCCGACGCCTCGCTCGAGATCTGGATCGGGAACTCGCAGCTCGTGCACCAAGACATCGCCATCCCCTGGCCCCGCCTGATCCTGGCGCCGCTGGGAGCCGTTTTCGCGCTCGCCGCCTTCCTCGCGACGCTCGTCTCGCTGGCGTCCCGGCGGCGTCCCGTCGCCGGGGAAGAGGCCGCTCCGTTCCCGTTCGTGAGGAAGGACGGCTGGATCTGCCTCGGCCTCTTCGCCCTCGGGGCGCTCGCCATCGGGGTGATCTTCCACCGCGTCTTCGAGGCCTTCCCCGGCTTCGGCGACGAGATGAACTATCTCTTCCAGGCCAAGATCTTCGCCTCGGGTCACCTCTCGGTGCCCGAGCCGCCCGATCCGCAGTTCTTCAAGGTCGCCTGGATGGATCTCTTCGGGACCGACGGCCGGATCTGGGGCTTCCACCCGCCCGGCAACAGCGTGCTCCTCATGCTCGGGACGCTCGTGGGAATGCCCGACGTCACGATCCCCATCGTGGGCGGGCTGCTCCTCGTGGCTCTGTATCTGTTCGCGCTCGAGGTCCTCCCCGACAGACGGTTCGCGCTCCTCTGCGTGCTCGTCTGTGCGACCTCGCACTACTTCCTCTCGCTCGCCAGCTCCTACATGGCGCATGCCCCGAGCGCTCTGTGTCTCACGCTGGGGTCCTTCTGCGTGCTGCGGTTCACGAAGGGCGGCCGCGCGGCCCTGCTCCCCGCGGGCGCCGCTCTCTTCGGCGCCGCGTTCCTCATCCGGCCGGTTTCCGCCGTGCTCCTCGCCCTCCCCATCGGGATCCTCGTGCTCGTGAAGTTCCGTTTCCGCCACCTTGGAACCTACGCCCTCGCGATCCTCGCGGGCCTCGTGCCGGCGAGCGGAATCTTCGTCTACACCCACGGCATCGCGGGGAAGTGGGACACGCCTTACGCGATCAAGGG
The DNA here is from genome assembly GCA_016789625.1 of Acidobacteriota bacterium. Taxonomy (GTDB): domain Bacteria; phylum Acidobacteriota; class Thermoanaerobaculia; order UBA5066; family UBA5066; genus JAEUQS01. The sequence goes on from JAEUQS010000126.1 coordinate 2,961, forward strand.
CCCCGAGATGGGACAGACGATCTCCGTGCGCCTCGGGAAGGGCACCGAGACGCACGAGAAGAACCTCTTCCGCAACGTCAACGAGTACCAGCACCGCGTCCACTCGTTCGGCATCCTCGGGAACCTGCTGCCGGCCTTCCTTCCGCTCTTCCTGGGCCGCCGTCTGAGGAGCCGGAGCCTGATCTTCCTCTACGGCGCCTTCCTGTTCTTCTGCGTGGGGCACAGTGTCCTCCACTGGCACGGCTGGAAGTGGGAGCCGCGCATGCTCTACGACGTCTCGTTCCTCTTCTACGTGCTGTCGGCCCTCGGTCTCTTCTCCGTCGTCAGGGCCTTCGACGCGCGCCCGCGTCTGAGCGCAGCCGTGGCCGGTCTCCTCGTCCTCCCCTACGGCTGGGTCGCCCTGAAGGACCTGCCCGCGCGGTTCGCCACGGAGTACGAGGACTACAACATCTCCCCCAAGGGCGTCCTCCACGAGGTGCAGAAGAAGGGCATCCACGAGGCGATCGTGCTCTTCCGGAACGAGGAGATGTACACGTGCTACATGCCGCAGAACAGCGTGACGTTCGACGGCGACGTGGTCTACGCCAAGTACGTCGGGGCTCTCGAGAACTACCGGCTCCTGGCCCGGTTTCCAAAGAAGCAGGTGTTCTATTCCCACGAAGGGATGACCCTCCAGCCCCGGACCAACTTCTTCCGCAAGGACCTCGACACGCTCGCGAAGACCCTGCGCGCCGTTCCCGTGCCCGATCAGCTCGTCGTGCTGCCGTGGCTCGAGGTCGCGCCCACACCGCTCCACGACACCCTGCCCGGCCGCAAGCTCACCTCGGACGCGTTCCTCTCTCTCCTTCCCGAGCTTTCGAGGGATGCATCGCCCCGGGTGATCGCCCTGGCCGGGGACGCCGTTGCGCTGGAACCGCTCCTCGCGAGCCTCTTTCGTCTGCGGACGGTCCCGATCGAAACCGAGAGCCCCGTCGTCGTGCGGATCCTGGAGGGGATCCTCCCGGGGAGTGAGGGACGCCTCCCGGGCTTCCTCATGACCTGCTACGGGGATCCCTGGTATCACGCCGACAAGGTCCTCGGGCAGACCGTCGTCGCGGGCGTCGACCCCACGCAGTGCCCGGGGAACGAGCGCTCCGCCATCTGGGAGGCGCGCTTCACGCTGGCCGCAGCCACGACGTTCGAGCTCTACACCGAGTCGGACGACGGCTCGGGAATCTTCCTCGACGGCGACATGGTGCTGGACAACGAGCTGGGCTCCGGGCACGGCGTGAAGATCGTGCGCTCCAGCGTGTGCATCGACGCCGGGGAGCACCTCCTCACCATCAAGTGGTTCAACGGCCCAGGGGAGGCCTACCTGGAAGCGGGCACCCTCGGGCCGGACGTCGAGAAGCAGCGCTTCTCCGGACGGCTCGGGCCCGACGGCCCGTTCTTCTTCCTCCCCCGCTCGTGACGGCTGCCGGCCGGCCGCATACTCCGGGCGCCATGATCCACCCTACAGCGATCGTTTCCCCGAAGGCGAAGCTGGGGCAGAACGTCACCGTCGGACCCTTCTCGGTCGTACACGACAACGTCGCGGTGGGGGACGACACGGTCATCGAGTCGCACTGTGAGCTCGGCCACCCCACGGCGCTCGCCGACGGCCGGCCCCTCGAGATCGGCAGCTCCAGCCTGATCCGCTCGTACAGCATCTTCTACGAGGGGTCCGCGTTCGGCGACCGGCTCGTCACCGGGCATCGCGTCACGGTGCGCGAGAAGACCCGTGCGGGAGCGAACCTCCAGATCGGCACGCTGGGAGACATCCAGGGGCATTGCACGATGGGCGACTACGTGCGCCTCCACAGCAACGTGCACATCGGCCAGCACAGCCGCATCGGAAGCTATGTGTGGATCTTCCCGTACGTCGTGCTGACGAACGACCCGCACCCGCCGAGCGAGGTGCGCCTGGGCGTCACGGTCGAGGACTTCGCCGCCATCGCCACGATGTGCGTCGTGCTGCCCGGCGTGAACATCCGGCGGGGAGCCCTCGTGGGGGCCCACAGCATGGTGGCTCAGGACGTCGAGGAAGACACGGTCGCGGCGGGCTCTCCGGCGAAGTTCATCTGCAAGACCAGCCGGGTGAAGCTGAAGAACGGCTCGGGCGTGAGCGCCTACCCGTGGCGCAGCCACTTCCACAGAGGCTATCCGGAGGAAGTCGTCGCGAGCTGGCTCGCGGAATTCAGCTCGTCTTCGGCAGGACCAGACTCCGGAACTCGTCGTAATTCCTGATGTAGTCCGCGGGGTCGTAGACGTCGGACGCCAGCACCAGGAGCACCGCGTCGGGCGAGAACTTGTACTGGACGCCCCAGACGAGCGGTCCCACGTGAACCCCGATGCCGGGACCGTCGAGCAGAATCTCCTGGCGGCGCATTCCGTCGTCGACGAGGAGCGAGCACTCCCCTTTGACGCACACGAGGAACTGCGAAAGCGCGCGGTGCGCGTGCTCACCCCGCACCTTGCGGCTCTTCACGTCGTACACGAGGAAGAAGCGGCGCGGCACGAAGGGCAGGAGCCCCGGGAACTCCGCGAACGTGAGGTTGCCCCGGAGGTCGGGAATCGCCGGCAGCCGGATCACGGAGACGCGCGCGACCGAGACGCTCGGGAGATCTCCCGCCGGCGCCTCGTCGACGCGCGTCTCGCGCGCCTCCACGTAGCCCACGATCACGGCCGGGTTTCCACGCACGATCGCGTTCGGCGGAACGTCGTGGGTGACGACGGCGCCCGCGCCCACCATCGCGCCGCTCCCGATCGTGATTCCCGGGAGGATCGTCGCGTTGGCGCCGATCGAGGCTCCCGCCATCACGCGCGTCTTCGCGAATCCCGAGGGGCGCACGCCGCTCCGGGGAAAGCGATCATTCGAGAACGTCGCGTTGGGGCCCACGAAGACGTCGTCCTCGAGCTCGATGCCGTCCCACAGCTGAACGCCGCTCTTCACGGTCACGCGGTCGCCGACGAGGACGTCGTTCTCCACGAACACGTGGTCGCAGAGGTTGCAGTCCCGCCCCACGCGCGCGCCCGGCAGGACGTGGGTGAAGGCCCAGATCCGCGTGCCCTCGCCGATCCGGTTCGATTCGACGATCGCCGTGGTGTGCTGGAAGAAGCCCGCCGTCACTTCGTTCATGCGCTCTCCGAGCCGCGCCTTTCGCCCGGGAACTCCCGGGAGACGGCCACCACGTAATTGGGCCGCGCCTTCGTGTTCTCGAAGACCCGCCAGACGTATTCGCCCACGAGCCCGAGGGCCAGCGAGTTGAGGCCGCCGAAGAACATCACCGTGAGCACCGTGGCCGCGTAGCCGGGGATCGGGATGTCGCCTTGGAGCTTGGCCCAGAGGACGATCGCGCCGAGAACGAGCGACGCCGCGATGCCTGCGAGACCGATGAGGCTCACGAGGCGGATGGGCAGATCCGAGAACGCGAACGTCGCGTCGAGAAGGTACCGGATCCGCTTGCGGAACGACCACGCCGAGCTGCCGTGGCGCCGCTCGCGGCGCTCGTAGGGCACCTCGAGCCTGCGGAAGCCCAGCCAGAAGAGCAGCCCGACGAGCGACGTGTTGCGCTCCTCGATCGCGAGGAGCTGGTCGCGGAACGCGCGCGTGCATCCGAAGACGTCCACGCCGCCCGGCGGGATGTCGGGAAGCACGAGGCGCCGGTAGAGGCCCCAGAACGCTCCCGAGAAGACGCGCGAAAAGAGAGGATCCGAGCGGCCGGCGCGGGTCCCCACGACGACGTCGGCCTCGCCCCTCGCGAGGGCATCGTGAAACGTCACGAGGAGCTCGGGCGGCTCCTGGAGGTCGGCCGCGACCACGCCGAACGCCTCGCCCTTTCCGGCCGCGAGGCCGGCGCGGATCGCGGCGAAGGAGCCGAAGTTCCGTGAAAGGGCCACGACCTGCGACGGGAACGGCGCCCGCGGCAGCAGCGCGTGAAGCACCCGAAGCGACTGATCGGGGCTGCCGTCCACCACGAAGACGGCCTCGAGCGGTGAGCTCACGCGCCCCGCCACGGAGGCCAGCGCCTCGACGAGCTCGGGGAGCGACTCCTCGTTCCGGTACACGGGGATCACGACGCTGAACACGGGTGTGGCGAACACAGGTGTCGTCAGTATGCCGTCGTCCGTTCAGGGACGGAGCGCGCCGCCCGGGATGACGGTTTCCTCTCCGCCCTCGGGCGTCCAGTAGAGGTGCAGGCGGGAGGCGTCGATGTCGTCGAAGAAGCGGATCTCGAGGGCGTGCGGCCCCTTCTCGAGACGCACCTCGCCGCGAACCCGGTCGAGCGCCCCCTGGCCCTCGACCACGAGCGCGCCGTCGACGAACAGCTTCGCGTCGCCGCGCAGCCGCAGGCCGAGGCTCCAGAGACCCGTGGCGGGTACGTCGAGCGTCCCCGTGAACACGGCGAGGTAGGGACGCTCGAGCGGCGTGACGTGGAAGTACGTGTCGAGGGGCGGCACGACGCGCTCGAGATCCGGCTCCGGCTTGACCGCATTCCCGCGATAGTAGCGGGCGAGGTGACCGCGCCTCTCGAGACCGCCGCCGTAGAGCGCGGAGGCCGGGATCTCCTCCTCCCGGGGCTCCGCCTCGCGGGGATCGGCGAGGGGCGGCGTCCAGAAGAGGCGGGGCACGGCTCCCGCCGGCGTGACGATCCGGAGGGGCACGAGGCCCTCCGGCAGCCGAGCGCGAACCGTGCCGGGAGCGGCCGGCGCGGGAACGATGCCGGTGCCAGGGAACGAGATCTCCGCGGGAGCGACGTCCGCGACTCTCAGCTCGTAGGTTCCGAACCGGGGCACCGAGAGGAATCCCGCTCTCTCCTCCCGGCCGGCGACCGCCTTCACGCGGAGGCCCCGAAGGGCCGCGAGATCCTCGCGGGGCACGAAGACGCTCTCGGCGAGGACCTGTCCGCCCGGGCTCTTCAGCTCCTCGAGCCGGGCATGCGGGTAGAGCTCCACCGCGCGCTCCTTGTACCCGAGATGCTCCTTGTCGAGGAGGAGGATCGCATCGCGCTCGCCCGTCTCGGGCAGCGGCAGACCGGTGGGCCCGATGAGCGTGGTGGGCTTCGAGGGCACGAGGAAGCGCAGGATCGCGCGGTCGTGCAGAAAGACCGACACGTACGCAGCGGTGCCATCGGGCGTCCGGGCGAGCGCGCCGGCCGCGAGGGACTCGAGCGCGCCGTGCTCGAGGAAAACCGATTCGTCCCGCATCTGCACGAGGAAGTAGCGGCGCGCGTCGTACCAGAGCGCGAAGGAGAGCGCGGCGAGCGCCAGCGTTCCCGCCAGCCAGCGGAAGCGCACGAGGCGGCACAGCGCGTCGAGGCCGAGCGCCGCGAGCAGGAAGACGCCGGGCATCGACTCGATCGAGCGCAGCGACTGAGGGGCCTCGAAGTCGTGCGTGAGGATGCCGCCGAGGAGCCCCGCGAAAACCGAGACGAGGAGCGTGACCCCCGAGACGTCCCGGAGCCGGAAGAGCGCGAGGCCGAGGCCCGCGACGAGGAGCACGGCCGTCGCCGGGTCCAGCATCGGAGCCGAGGGCAGGTTGTGCCGCGCGTTGCGGTCCCCCGAGAGGTGGAACATCGCGAGGTGCTTCCCGACGTTCGAGATCAGGGCTTTCTTGATGTCGAGCTCGTCGCGGAAGCTGAAGATCGAGACGGTGCTCGTCCTCATCGCGAAGAGGTCGGGGTTCTTCACGACGTACTGGATGAGAGGCGCCGCGGCCACGAGCGTCGAGAAGACGATCGCGAAGACGAGCCCGAAGAAGCGGCGCAGCCCGCCCTCGGCCTTCCGCCTCACCACGGCGACCAGCCACGCGAGCGTGAAGAACGCCAGCGGGAACACGAACAGCCGGTACGAGAAGTAGAGGCAGACGCCGTAGCCGATCACGCAGCCGGTGAGGACGGCGTCCCGCACGGCGCCGGTTCTCCGCGTGCGCAGGAGGAGCAGCAGCGAGAGCGCCACGGCCGTCGCCGCGAACATGCTCACGAGGCCGATGCGCGAGAACGTGAGAGGCCAGCGCCCCACGGCGAACAGGAAGGCCGCGAAGAGGCCGGCCCGCTCGCCGTACATCGCCCGCCCCACGAAGAACGTGAAGAGCACGGCGAGGACCCCCATGAGCGCGACGACGAGCCGCGTCACGAGAAGCGTCGGGCCGAACACCTTCAGCGCCCAGCCCACGAGATAGAACGAGTGCGCGGGGAGCAGCGTCTGCGAGGAGTAGATGCCGCCCGCCGTCTCGGGGCTCAGGAGCTCGAGCCCCACGAGCGCGTTGTTGGCCTCGTCGAACCAGCAGCCGGGCGGCAGCTCCGAGAGGCGGTAGACGCGCAGCGCCGTCGCGAGGAGGACGATCCCGAGGAGCGCGAGGCGAACGGGTCCCGAGAGCTTCGGCAATGCCGTCGACCGCGAGACTGACGCCGTCGACGAGAGGGCGAAGCCCGCGGCGACGAGGCACGCCATCGCGGCGCCGTGGAGCGGCCAGGCGGAGCGCCACCGGGCCTCGATGCCGAACGCCCTCACCGAGAGCGCCGTGAAGACGACGCAGAGAAGCGCGAGCGCGAGCCCGAGGAGGAGACGCCCGCGCGGAAGGGCGACGGGTGGGGCCTCGGTCTCCGGGTCCAGAGGAGACGGCACCGGGAACCCCCGGAGCGCCCAGCCGAGGAGCAGGAAGGAGAGGCCGAGGAGCCCTCCCGCGAGGGCCTGCTTCTCGGGGGTGTACACGAGCCGGGCCGCGACGGCTGCAGAGAGGCCCACGAGGGCCACGACGAAATTCAGCACCCTCGGCATCGCTTCGCCGATCTTCGAGGCGCGAATCCCCCCGCGTCAACCGGATGGTCTACGCTCTCGAAAACGAACGAGGTGCCTTCATGACGTTCTCCTTCGGAAAGCCCGACGTCCGCATCGGCGGTCCCGGTGACGAACCCGCGGCGCCGTCTTCCGGCACGCCCTTCCACGTCCTCCTCATCGGGGACTTCACCGGCCGCGCGAGCCGCGGGGTGCAGGCCCCGCTCCGCGGGCGAAGGAGCGTGCAGGTCGATCGCGACACGCTCGAGGACGTGATGGAGCGCCTGGGCACCGGCCTCTCCGTGCCGCTCGGCGACGGCTCGGCGCCGGCCCAGCTCACGTTCAAGGAGCTCGAGGACTTCCACCCCGACACGCTCTTCTCCCGCGTTTCCGCCTTCCAGGAGCTCGTCGCGCTCCGCGCGAGGCTCGAGAACCCGAAGACGTTTGAGGCCGCGGCGAAGGAGATGGGGGCGCTCATGGAACCGGAGCCGGCTCCCGCGGAGCCTTCCGGGAGCGGCTCGATCCTCGACGCGATTCTCTCGGGCTCGACCGCTCCCCCGCCGTCGGCGCCCCTCGCGAAGACCGACGCCGCGCTCACGTCGCTCGCCGCTCGCCTCGCGGCGCCGTTCGTGGTGGCCCGCGAGCACCCGCAGAAGGCCGAGCTCCTCGCCGCGGCCGACCAGAGCCTCGCCGAGGCGATGCGGCGCGTCCTCCACGACGCGCGTTTCCAGGAGCTCGAGTGCGCCTGGCGCTCGGTGGACTTCCTCATCCGCCGCCTCGACGACGAGAGCGAGGTGGTGCTGCACCTCCTCGACGTGAGCCGCGCGGAGCTCGCCGCCGACCTCGCGGGCGACGACCTCTCGGCCTCGCAGCTCTACCGCATCCTCGTGAGCGAGACGGTCGACACGCCGGGCGAGGACCCGTGGGCCCTCGCCGCGTCGTTCTTCACGTTCGACGCGACGGCCGCCGACGCCGAGCTGCTCGGCCGCCTCTCGCGCCTCGCGAAGGCCGCGGGCGCTCCGTTCGTGGCGACGGCCCATCCCCGCCTCGCGGGCTGCGACGCGACGAACCTGCACGGCTCGCCCGAGGACTGGACGTTCCGGCCCGACGCGGAATCGGCCGCCGCGTGGGCCGCGCTCCGCGCGCTGCCCTCGGCGGGCTTCGCGGGCCTGGCTCTGCCCCGCTTCCTGCTGCGCCTCCCGTACGGAAAGACGACCGAGCCCATCGAGCGCTTCGAGTTCGAGGAGCTCGCGGGCCACGAGACGTATCTGTGGGGACCGCCCGCGGTGCTCGTGACGCTCGTCCTCGCCCAGGGGTTCGAGCGGGACGGATGGGACCTCGATCTCACGGGACAGGACGTCGAGGATCTGCCGCTCCACGTGACGGGCCGGGGTGCCGAGGCGCGCACGACTCCGTGCGCCGAGACGGTGCTCACGATCAAGGCCGCCGAGCACCTCGCGGGCCGCGGGCTCATCGCGATGCTCTCGATCAAGGACCGGGACACCGTGCGCGTGCCGGGATTTCCGTCGATCACGGGGAAGCCCCTTTCGGGCCGTTTCGGCGACTGAGCGGCGTATCCTCGGCGCGTGGAGACGCTCGAAGCTCCGTACCTGCTGCTCGCCGCGCCCGAGCTCCAGGACCCGAACTTCGAGCACACGGTGGTGCTCGTGGGGCACCACACGCTCGAGGGCGCGATCGGCTGGATCGTGAACCGCGTGCTCGAGGAGAAGGCCACGGGGCTTCTCCCCGAGCCGCTCGCGCGGTCGCTGAACGAGAGGACTCCGCTGCGCCTCGGCGGTCCCGTGCTCACGAACGGGCTCATCGTGGTGCACCAGAGCGAGGTGCCCGGCGTGGAATCGGTGCAGATGGCTCCGGGCGTGCGCGTGTCCGCTTCGCCCGACGTGCTGCCCGCGCTCTTCGGCAAGGACCAGCCCGAGGCCAGCGAGTCCGGAATCGTGAAGGGTCTCCTCGTGTTCGGCTACGCGGGCTGGGGCCCCGGCCAGCTCGAGAAGGAGATGGAGGACGGCTCCTGGCTCGTCCTCCCCTACGAGGTGGCGTTCGCGTTTCCGCGCGACGCGAACGCCCTGTGGGAACGCGCGCTGGCCCGCCTCGGGGTGCGCCCCGAGGCGGTGGCGTCGCCTCCGTCGTCGGCCGTGAACTGAGCCCTATCCGGCCTTCTTCAGCGCCGCGAGGATCTTCTTGATGTCCTTCGCGGCCGTCTCGACGGGCAGCTGACAGGTTCCCGCGCCGCGGTGCCCGCCGCCGCCGAACTTGCCCATGAGCTTCCCGACGTCGGTCTTGCACGTGCGGTTGAAGATGCTGTGCCCGACGGCGCAGACGACCTTGCCGAGAGCCTTGCTCTCCGAGATGCGCACCGAGACATTCGAATCGGGATAGAGGGTGTAGACCAGGAAACGGTTGCCCGACTTCACGTCGGCGACGCCGCGGAAGTCCGACACGACGACGTTGCCGTCGAGCACCGAGCGCTCCACGAGCTGGGCCTTGAACGCCTTCTGATCTTCCTTGTACTTCGCGACCCGCTCGGCCACGTGCTTGTTCGCGAGGATCTCCTTGACGGGCTTTTTCCCGATGAGGGAGATCATCTTCTTCATCAGGTCGCGGTTCGAGATCGCGTAGTCGTGGCTGTAGCCGAGGCCCGTGCGCGGGTCCATGACGTACGAGAGGAGGATCCAGCCGCTCGGCTTCGTGACGTCCTTCTCGGTGAGCTGCGCGGAGTCGGACTTGTCGACGACCTCGAGGAGCTTCTTGTACTTCTTGAGCTTGGCGCCCTTCCCCTTGGCCACGTAGTGGTCGTACACGACGCGCGCGGCGGAGGGGGCGACGTCGAAGCGGCCCTCGAACGCGATGCCCTCCATGTCGTTCCGCCCGGCCTCGCTCGAGTGGTGATCGAACCAGAGCCCGACTCCGGGAACGAAGGGCAGGTTCGTGAGAATGTCGTCCTTGGTGACGGCGATCTTTCCGTCCTGGACGTCCTTCGGGTGGACGAACTCGATGTCCTTGATCTTTTCGACTTCCTTGAGCAGGACGGCGCACATGAGACCGTCGAAGTCCGAGCGCGTGATGAGCCGCATTCTTCCCCTCCGCAAAGTTCTTTTCAGGATTCTATGACGCACCTTCCATCGCTTCTCCTCCTCGGCGCGGGCGGGCAGCTCGGACGGGCGCTCCACGAGCGCCTCGCGCACGCGTTCGCCGTCGACGCGCCTCCGCGCGCGGAGCTGGACGTTCTCGACGCTCCCGCGCTCGAGCGGGCCGTGCTCGCGAAGAGCCCGGCGATCCTCGTCAACGCGACGGCGTTCGGCGTGCAGGAGACCGAGCGCGACCCGCACACGGGGTTCCGCGTCAACGCGCTCGCGCCGCTCGCGCTGGCCCGCGCGGCGGAGGCCGCCGGCGCTCTTCTCGTTCACTTCTCGACGGACTTCGTGTTCGACGGAACGCTGAACAGGCCCTATCGCGAGGACGATCTCCCGGCCCCGCTCTCCCTTTACGGACACGCGAAGTTGGCCGGCGAGCTGGCCGCGCTCTCGTCTCCGCGCGCGTACGTGTTCCGCGTCGAGAGCCTCTTCGGCGGCGGCCGCGCGCACGGCTCGATCGACGGCCTCGTGGCGAAGCTGCGGCGCGGAGAGACGCCCCGCGTCTTCACCGACCGCGTCCTCACGCCGACCTATGTCGTCGACGCGGCCGAAGCGATCGCTCGAGTGCTCACGTTGCGTCCGCCGCCCGGCCTCTACCACCTCACGAACGCGGGCGAGGCGACGTTCCTCGAAGTTCTCGAGGAGGCCGCGCGCCTCCTCGCCCTCCCGCAGCGGTTCGAGGCCGTGTCCCAGTCTTCGGCCAACCTCGCACCCCCGCGGCCGCTCCGAACCCCTCTGAACGGTGATCGGCTCGCTTCCCTCGGGCTCGGCCTCCCGCACTGGCGCGATGCGCTCGCGCGTTCCTGTGCCAGCGCGCTCGAGTACGAGCGGAAGCGAAATATGATGGCCTCATGTCATCCCTCCTTCCCGCCCTCGCCGCCCTGACCCTCCTCGCCGCGCCCCCGGCCGAAAAGCCCGCCGAAAAGCCCAAAGAGCCCACGCAGCTCGTGCTCGTGGAGGCCAAGGGCGCCGATGCCGAGGTCGAGGCCTTTCTCTCCCGCTTCCTCTTCGAGGTGACCGAGCGCGCGAACGTCGGAATCGCCGACGCGCGGCTCTCGGGCGGCGTCCTCGGGGATCTCGCCGCCGACATCAAGGGCGAGGCGGCCACGCAGTTCCGCGAGGCCAACAAGGGCGACGGCTGGATCGGGATCGAGGTGGGACCCTGCATGGTCGAGTCCCGGGACGCCACGATTCCGAAGGTGACGCAGCATCCCGTGACGGGCCGGGAAGTGAGCACGTTCGAGACCGTCCGCACGTTCTACGGAACGTGCACCGCGTCCTACAAGCTCGTGGACGCCAACGACGGACACGTCGTGAAGACGGTCGCCGTGAAGGGCTCCGCCACGGTCACCGCCGTGGAGGGCATGGCCGATTCCTACGATGCCGCGGCCAGCGACGCGGCCGATCAGCTCGCGAAGAAGCTGTACCCCAAGCGCATCAAGACGAAGTAGGCGGAAACAGGAAACGCAGCATCCGGTGGGTGCGCTTCCCCCACGCCGTCTCGTCGTGCAGACCCCCGCGGATCTCGGTGTAGCGGAGCGACCGCCCGTAGCCTGAGGCCACCAGCGCGTCGCGGAGCCGCTGGGTCGCGGCGAGCGCCCCGCGCCCTTCCTGCGTTCCCATGTCGAGCCACACCTTCTGCCCCGCGGGCGCCCTCGTCCCGCGCGCGATGGAGACGATGGCCTCGCCGTCCCACCACACCGACGGCGACATCGCGGCGATGCGTCCGAAGACGCCGGGCCGGGTGAGCCCCAGGTAGATGCTGAGGAGCCCGCCGAGGGAGGAGCCGCCCACGCCCGTCGACTGGGCGTCCGGGCGCGTGCGGTACTGCGAGTCGACGAACGGCTTGAGCTCCTCGACGAGGAAGCGCCCGTAGTGGCCCGCGCCCCCGCCCGCGGCCGTCTTCCCGTCGCGCGTGGGCGTGTACTCGTCGATCCGCTTCACGCCGGCGTTGTAGGGCGCCACCACGATGAGCGGCGCGACGCGGCGCGCGCGCGTCTCGCGATCGAGCGTCTCGCCGAGCTGCCAGTCCTTGCCTGGGATGAAGCTCGTCCGGGGATCGAAGAGGTTCTGGCCGTCCTGCATGTAGAGGACGGGGAACCGCCTCCCGGGATCCATGTACTCGGGCGGCAGGTAGATGACGATGTCGCGCGCCACGTCGAGAAACGTGGACCGCACGTCGCGGAGGAGGAGCAGCCGGCCCTGGAGCACGTGCTCGGTGCGGACGGCCTCCGGCTCGCTCCGGAGGAGCCGCTTGAGAAACCGCGCGGCGGCGGACAGGACCTTCATACGCGGCCGGATGGTACCCGCGAGCGTCTATCCTCCCCTCGATGTGCCTCGCCGTCTTCGCCTGGAAGAGCGTTCCCGGGCTCGACCTCGTGCTCGCCGCGAACCGCGACGAGTTCCACGCGCGTCCCTCGGCCCCCGCGGCGTTTTGGG
>JAEUQS010000139.1 GCA_016789625.1 Acidobacteriota bacterium
GCTTCCTGCGAGCTGCGTAGAACCTATTCCCGGTGGGGGGCCTGGGGGGATCGAGAAACCCCCAGGTTCAAAGACAGCGCCTTGGCTGCCACCTCGCTCGCGCGGGCGCTGCCGTGCACCGCGTCGACGTAAAGCCCCTCGGGGTTCGGAGCGCCCTGGAAGACCGGCAGGAGGTCGACGACGGTCTCCGTCGCCGAGAGACGCCGCAGCACGTCCTGGTGAGCGCCTTCCGGAGTCTGCCGGCCAGCGACGCTCGCGCGGGCGGGCCAAACCACGAGGACCGGCTTCGCGCCTCCCGCCCGAACCTCGCCGGCGAGCCCGCGGATCTCCTCCTCGAACTCCTGCGGCGTGAGTCTCGGCCTCGCGTCCGTGGGCGGGCGCAGAGTGGTCGGGTCGGGCGCGGGGCGGAGCGAGCTGAAGGAAGTCACGATGCCCTGGACCATCTGCGCGAAGCGCGAATGGGTGAGAAGCCAGGGCACGACACCGCTCTTCCTGCCCGCGCGTTTCGCCTGATCCCGATCGCTCGACCCGTCCCACGCCGTCGCGTCGTTGAAGCCGAACGTGATGAATACGAGATCGGGCTTCCAGCCGGAGCCGTTCCTCGCGAAGAGCCGGCGGCCCTGGAAAGCCGAGTAGCCGGGAACGCCCGCGTTCACCACCCGGAGATCGGGCCGGAGCTTCTGGAGCGCCGCGGGGACCGACTCGTCGTCGTTCACGCCGAGGCCAAACGTGCACGAATCGCCGAGGAGCACGACGGCCCTCCCGGAGGACGGGCGGCCGGGAACCGTCCGGAAGCCGTCTTCCCCGGTCGACATCGAGAACTTCAGGTGCGCGGTCGCGACGTCGCCCTCGATGGTGGTCGGGGGAATCGAAGGGGCGAGCTTCCAGAACAGCTCGTCGTCGGGGAGAAACGTCTTCGTCAGCTCGGGAATCCCGAGCGCGATCGAGAGCCCCTGATAGCTCTGGAAGCGGTCCGAGGGGAGGACGTAGCCCGACAGCCGCGCGAAGATCTCGAGCGCCGCGAGGATGACGACGTCCGCGACGGCCGCGTAGAGCAGCTTTCGCCGGAACGGGATCGTGGGCCGCTGGGATTGCGGGGCGATCAGCGCCTCCGGAGGAGGTCGAGGAACTCTTCGCGCACGGCCTTCTGGTGAAAGATACCGCGGATCGAAGAGGTCACCGTGACCGCTCCGGGCTTCTTGACGCCGCGCATCTCCACGCAGAGATGCCGCGCCTCGATGACGACCATGACACCCTGCGGCTGCAGCTCCTCCTCGAGGATTCCGGCGACCTGCTCCGTAAGACGCTCCTGGAGCTGGGGCCTCTTCGCGAAGAACTCGAGCAGGCGGGGCAGCTTGGAGAGGCCCACGATCCGCTCGTTGGGGATGTAGGCGATGTGACCGTGGCCGTAGAAGGGGACGAAGTGATGGGCGCACATGGAGTAGAACGGGATGTCCTTCTCCATGACCATCGCCGAGTACCCTTCCTCGTTGGGAAACGTCTTGAGGTTGGGTTTGTTTCCGGCATCCAGGCCGGAGAAGATCTCGAGGTACATCTTGGCGACGCGACGATCGGTCTCGAGGAGGTTCGCATCCACGTCCGGGTCGAGTCCCAGGATGCGGATGATCTCGCGCACGTGGCCGGCGATCGGCTCGATGCGGGGGTCCTCGAGCTCGGACGGCTCCTGCGTCTTGGCCGGATCGGCCGGCACTGCGGAAACGATGGCGAGATTGCGGGCCGCGGGGTCTTTCATACGATGATCTTACGAAAGCGAGGTTCCTTCGGATGGCCAAAGGTGTGACGAAGGCCCAATCGGGCTCGAGTGTGGGCGTGGAAGTCGAGCGACGGCGGGCCACGAAGATCGTGGCGACGATCGGCCGGAACGCGGAGAACGAAGGGCACCTCGACTCCCTTCTCGCGGCCGGTGTGGACGTGGTGCGCATCAACGGAGCGCACTGCCGTCCCGGGGACATCGCCGCGAAGGTCGCGCTCGTGCGGGCCGCCGAGGCCCGGGCCGGGCGGCCCGTGGGGATCCTGCTGGACCTCGGCGGACCCAAGATCCGCGTGGGGCCGATGCCCGGAGGGGCCATCGAGTACCCGCCCGGAACTCTCCTCGAGATCGTCCCGGGTTCCGCTCCGGGAACCGACAAGCGGCTCTCGGTGACGTACGGGGCGCTCCTCGACGACGTGGCGCCCGGCGCCGAGATCCGCATGGACGACGGCCGTGTGTGCCTCAAGGTGGAACGCCGCGAAAAGCACGCGCTCTTCGCACGCCTCGCCGCGGGCGGCCGCATCAAGACGGGTGCGGGCGTGAACTTCCCGCTGTCGTCGCTCTCGGCCCCCGCTCTCACGTCCAAGGACAAGCGGGACCTCGCCGAGGGTCTCGAGGCCGGCATCGACTTCGTGGGCCTCTCGTTCGTGCGGAGCGCCGCTCACGTGCAGTCGCTGCGCCGCCTGCTCGACAGGATGCCCGAGGAGCTGCGGCCCTGGATCGTCGCGAAGATCGAGCGCAGCGAGGCCCTGCAGGACCTCCACGCCATCGCCCGCGCCACGGACATCCTCATGGTCGCCCGCGGCGACCTGGGCGTCGAGATCGGCCTCGCGAGCGTCCCGCGCGCGCAGCGCGAGATCCTCCACGTCGGCCGCACGCTGGCCGTTCCGGTGATCGTGGCGACGCAGATGCTCGAGACCATGATCGAGAACCCGTTCCCGACGCGCGCCGAGGTGACGGACGTCGCGGTGGCCGTGCACGACGGCGCCGACGCCGTGATGCTCTCGGGCGAGACGGCGGTGGGCAAGTACCCGGTCGAGGCCGTGACGGTCATGGCCGAGATCGCGAAGAAGGCCGAGATGCCCGAGAGCGGCTTCGCGCCCGCGGCCTCCCGCAACATGGGCAAGGCCGATTTCGCCGCCGTGATCACGTCGCTCCTCTCCGAGCTCGTGCCGCTCACCGAGGCCAAGGCCGTCGTCGTCTACACCGAGTTCGGACGCACGGCGCGGCTCGTCTCGAAAGAGCAGCTCTTCGTGCCCATCTACGCGTTCTCGCCGC
>JAEUQS010000358.1 GCA_016789625.1 Acidobacteriota bacterium
CGGCGCGGGATCCGGGGCCTTCCTCACCGCGAACCCGGCGGCGAAGGCCAGGAGCCCCAGCGCGAGCGGCGCGGCCAGGCGGCTCGAGGCCGTCAATTCAGAGGCACCGTGTTCGTCACTTTGGGAGCCTTGATCTTCCCCACGTCGGGCAGGCTCCCGGCCGGTCCGATGCGCGCGCTCTGGATGCGTAGCGCGCGCGGGTTCACCTCGCCCTGAAGCGTCATGCGGGCCGAGCGCGTTTCCGACTGGTCCGGCAACAGGGACGCGAGATCGATCGAGATGGTCTCGAAGCGCTCGGGCCCGCCGTCCTCGGGCGTGATCCCGAACGTGACGTGCAGGATGCCGAGCAGCGCCTTGCTCGTGTTCCGCACCGGGACGACGGCCTGCCACAGGCTGCCGTCGCGGCGCACCTTGACCGTCGCGAGCGAGGCGAGGCCCTGGAGGCTCTGCTCCACGGCCGGCGGAACCTCGGCCGAAAAGATTCCCGGTCCGCCCCGCTGGCCGAACACCGCCTTCGCGTCCGCGGCGAGCGGACGGTCGCCCAGGACCGACGTGCGCGGGGCGTCGTTGGCTTCCAGCGCGCGGGTGTCGCGCACGGCGGACTCGAAGCGCGGCACGCCGCCGCTCCCGCCGATGACGAGCCTCTGGCCCGTGATCGCCTGGGCCGAAGGCGTCTCCCCCGTACAGCTCGTGGCTTCGTACCCGAGCTGCACGGCCGCGGCCGGGACGCCCGGCGGCAGCGTGGCCGACACGCGCAGCAGGCTCTGTGGCGGCATCACGTCCGGGTAGTCGAGCGCCCAGCCGCCCGCCGAGGCCCGCAGCTTGCGCGCGCAGGTGGCCGTGTTGTTGAAGAGAAGAGCCTCCCACACGCGGCCCGAGGGGCCGCTCTTCTCAACGGCCTCGGCCACCTGCACCCCGGGGCGGTTCATGAGGTCGGCCTGCTTCTTTCCCTCACCGCCGCTCTTCATCTCGGCCACGTAGCTGACCCGCGCGATGTAGTTCCCCTGGCGGTAGTACTCGCTCACGAGAAACGCGTCCGTCTGGCTGCCCGAGTAGCCGTTGTCCGCGCGGTTGACCACGAAGACGAGCGGCCCGCCGTCCAGCTCGCGCTCCGTGCCGGGCCGGGGCGGGATCAGCAGGGCGGCGTCGACGAGCGTGTTCAGCGCGAGCCGCAGCACGAGGGTGTAGGCCTCGGGCTTCCCTCCGGCCGCGGCGGCTTCCTGCGCTCGCAGACGCAGCGAAGCCGCGAGCGGCTCGGCCAGCGGGCGGCGATCGCGATAGAGGATGAAGTCACGGTTCGTCCAGAAATCCTCGAGCTGGAACTTCTGTCCGCTCGCGAGGGCCGGGGGAACCACACAGTCGGCCACGTAGTGCAGGTATCGCGCGATGGCCTGCGCCCGCGGGTACGGACGGAGCGGCTTGCGCAGCTCGAGGAGCTGCCGCTCCGCCTCGGCGAAGACGTCGATCTTCGCCTCGGGGCCGCGGTGGTTGCGGCAGATCTTGTCCATGAGATCGGGCTGCGCGAGCTCGCGCTGGAACTCGTCCTTGAAATCCAGTGGCAGCCGCGCGGCGAACGCGGGCGAGACGAGCCGGGCGGCCTTCTCGAGGCCCGTGTGCGTTTCGGGGTCCCACGCGAGCGCTTCGGCGGAGAGCAGGAGTCCAAGAGCCAAGGCCGCTGCGGGGCTTCTCATGTATTTCGATTTGTATCACACGGCTCAGCGCAGGATCTGAAGGCCGTCCAGGAACGCCCGGACCTCCTCGGCGGGCACCGCGAAGCCCAGCCGGTCCGCGCCGCGCAGCTTCCACGTATTCACGCCCACGACCCTGCCGTCGTCGTCGAGGAGCGGGCCCCCGGAGTTGCCGGGGTTGATGGCCGCGTCGTGCTGCAGGTACCGCCCCTTCGGCTCGTCGAACTCGCGGAGGCCGCTCGAGATGCCCTTCGTGAGCGTGAACGCGAGCTTCTCCGACATCGGGAACCCGATGGCCCAGACCGACTTCCCCGGACGCAGCCTGTCCGTCGTCCCGAGCGTGAGGT
Source organism: Acidobacteriota bacterium (assembly GCA_016789625.1). Classification (GTDB taxonomy): domain Bacteria; phylum Acidobacteriota; class Thermoanaerobaculia; order UBA5066; family UBA5066; genus JAEUQS01. The sequence goes on from JAEUQS010000358.1 coordinate 2,036, forward strand.
ACGGCACCGGGGCGTCGTCTCGCAGGCGGATCACGGCGAGGTCCTTCGCGGCGTCGGTCGTCACGACCTGGCCCCAGAGCTTCTGGCCGTCGTGCAGGAGCGCCTCGACGCTGCTCAGCCCGTCGACCACGTGGTTGTTCGTGATGGCGTAGCCCTCGGGCGACACGAAGAAGCCGGAGCCCAGCCCCGAAACCGAGCCGCCTTCGTAGCGGCGGATCCCGATGACGGCCTTCATCGCGGAGGCCATGACGGTCGAAGCATCGACAGTCGCGGGGCGCGGAATGTCGAGGGATGGACCGGGCGACGGACCTCGCTGCGCGACCGGCGTGAGCACACGCGGCTTCACGCCGGGGACGGCGAGCACCTCCCGCATCGGCGCGGCGCCGGGCCTCGCGACGAGCCCCTTCGCCACGTATCCGAGAGAGCCCCCGACCGCGATCGCGACGAGCGCGGGAAGGAGGCGACGAACCTGCACGGATCGGATTCTGTCAGGAGGATCAGGGTGGAGGCGCGGCCCCCCCCAGGAAGACGTAGAGGTTCAGGAAGAACGCGTCCGCCGCCGTCACGGCACCGTTGCCGTTCGCATCGGCCTGGCACGGCGACGCCGACTGCGCGCCGCCGAGGAAGATCTGGAGGTTCAGGAAGAACGTGTCCGCACCCGTGAGCGCGCCGTTGTTGTTCGCGTCCCCGCGGAGCGCGTACGTGAACGAGCCCGCGAGAGAGCCCGTCTGCGTGTCGGGGTTCGTGACCACGATCGGTCCGGTCGTCGCGACCGCGGCCGGCCGGGCACCGACGGTCGCCGTGATCGCCGTGGGCGTCACGTTCGTCACGGTCGCGGCCGTGCCCGCGAGCGTCACCGTGGCTCC
>JAEUQS010000162.1 GCA_016789625.1 Acidobacteriota bacterium
CTGCTCGTCTACGTGGCCGTGCTCATCTACTACAAGCTGGCGGGTGTCAACGCCGTCGTGGCGCTCAGCCTCAACGCCGTGCTCCTCATCGGCCTGATGTCCTGGATCGATGCCACGCTCACCCTGCCGGGAATCGCGGGCTTCATCCTCACGATCGGCATGGCCGTCGACTCGAACGTTCTCGTGTTCGAGCGCATCCGCGAAGAGCTCGAGGCGGGCAAGCCGGCGAAGGCCGCGATCGACCTCGGCTTCAAGCGCGCCTTCAGCACCATCGTGGACACCCACGTCACGACGGTCGCGGCCGCGCTCCTCCTCTTCCAGTTCGGCACGGGCCCCGTGAAGGGCTTCGCCGTCACCCTCGTGCTCGGGCTCGCGGTCTCGATGTTCACGGCGGTCTTCGTCTCCCACCTGCTATTCGACCTCGTCTACGGCCGCCGCGAGCGGCTCGAGACGATCTCGATCTAAGGAGAGCCTGCCGTGCTTCGCATCTTCCCCAACGCCAATTTCGATTACCTCGGCAAGAAGAACATCTTCATCGCGATCTCCGTGGTGCTCGCGATCCTCTCCGCCGGTTCCCTGCTCGTGAAGGGTCTCAACCTGGGAGTCGACTTCAAGGGCGGAACGACGATCGTCTACGGCTTCAAGGAGTCGCCCGACGCGGACCGCATCCGCGGAATCGCCAAGGAGGCCCGCCTCGACATCGACGCGATCCAGAGGTTCGACAAGGCCGAGAAGAACCAGATCCTCCTCCGGGTTCCGATGCAGAAGGAGGAAGGCCGGGACGTCTCCAAGGAGATCACCAAGGCCCTCGGCGGGGCGTTCGGTGCCGTGAAGGAGGACGAGTTCGACCTCAACCTCAAGGGAGCCGATCTCCTCGCGGCGCACCTCCTTGCGGGCGACCCGGAGAAATTCGCCGAAAAGCCCGGTGCTGACGGGAAGATCGAGTACACGCGGATCGCGCAGGCCGTGATCGCGGTCCGGGCCCAGAAGGGCCTGTTCCGCAGCGTCGACGAGGCCGCGACGGCGCCGGGCGTGCCTCCCGCGACGGCGGCATACATCAAGTCGAATACGCTCGCCGGTCCCTTCACGCTCGTGTCGTCCGAGAGCGTCGGACCGCAGGTCGGACGCGACCTGAGGGTCAAGGGGACGTGGGCGATCCTCCTCTCCTGGGCCGCGATGCTCCTCTACATCGGCCTCCGCTTCCGAAAGTGGTCCTTCGGCGTCGCCGCCGTCGTGGCTCTCATCCACGACTCGTGGATCGCGCTCGGACTCTGCTCGATGTTCGGTATCGAGATCTCTCTGACGGTCGTCGCCTCGTTCCTCACGCTCATCGGCTACTCGGTGAACGACACCGTCGTCATCTTCGACCGCGTGCGCGAGAACCTTGCCAAGAAGACGAAAGAGCCGCTCGCCAAGATCATGAACGACTCGGTCAACCAGACCCTCTCGCGCACGATCCTCACGTCGGCCCTCACGTTCCTCACCGTCGTCTCGCTGTTCCTGTTCGGCGGCGAGGTGCTCCACGGCTTCTCGTTCGTGATGCTCGTGGGCATCATCATCGGCTCCTACTCGACGATCTTCATCGCGAGCCCCGTCGTTCTCGCGTGGGAGGCGTGGAACGCCAAACGCGCCGGCGCGAGCCCGGCGCCCGCCGCCACGCCCGCCAAGGCGCGCTGAGCCGGCTCCTCTCCGACCTGAAGGGAAAAGGCCCGCCTCACGGCGGGCCTTTTTCGTTCTCGGGGCGGGAAGCTTCGAGCAGGGGAGGGGCTGCTCAGGCCCCGGGAGTCTCCGGTGAGGCGGACCGGGCGCCCTTGCGGTGCTTCCAACCCTCGTAGAGGATCGGGAGGATCGAGAGGAACACCACGATCACGATGATCTTGTGGATGTGCTTGTCGAGATCGGGGATGGCCTTGCCGAGGAGGAACCCGCCCCCCACGGTCGAGAAGACCCACAGGATGCCCCCGACGACGTTGAACGTGACGAACTTGCGGTACTCCATCTCGGCGGCTCCCGCGACCGTGGGCGCGAACGTCCGGATGATGGGCACGAAGCGCGCCAGCACGATCGTCTTCGGACCGTACTTCTCGTAGAAGTCGTGCGCGGCCTGCAGGTGCTTCTTCTTGAAGAGCATCGAGTCGGGTCTCGAGTAGAGCGCCTTGCCCGCTTTTCGCCCGATGAGGTAACCCGTCTGGTCGCCGGCGATGGCCGCGAGCGAGAGCCCCAGGAGGAGGATCCAGACGTTGAGATCCCCGTTGGCCGCGAAGATCCCGGCCGTCACGAGGAGCGAGTCGCCGGGCAGGAAGAAGCCCACCAGAAGGCCGGTCTCGGCGAACACGATGACGTGAAGGCCGAGGTAGCCGACGGTCTGGACGAGCGACTTCACGTCGTGCAGCTCGCGGAGGAATTCGATCAGCTTTTCGATCACCGCGGGAGAGTAGCAGCCACCTCATAATGGATCGATGTCGCGCCTCGAGGATCTGCTCGAGAAGGTCCGGGCCTACCACCCCAAGGTGGACGAGGACCTCCTGCGGCGTGCCTACGAGTACTGCGAGGCCGCCCACCGCGACCAGATGCGCTCCTCGGGCGAGCCCTACCTGATCCACCCCATCGCCGTCGCGATGATCCTGGCGGAGATGCGCCTCGACGAGACCTCGATCGCCACGGGTCTCCTGCACGACACCATCGAGGACACGGGTGTCACGCAGGAAAAGCTCGCCGAGCTCTTCGGAACCGACGTCGCGCACCTCGTGAACGGCGTCACGAAGATCGGGAAGTTCGCTTTCACGTCCAAGGAGGCTCAGCAGGCCGAGACGTTCCGGAAGATGCTCCTCGCGATGACGGACGACCTCCGGGTCATCCTCGTCAAGCTCGCGGACCGCCTCCACAACATGCGCACTCTCGAGCACCTGTCCGAGCCGAAACGAAGGTCCATCGCGCAGGAGACCATGGACATCTACGCGCCGCTCGCCAACCGGCTC
>JAEUQS010000360.1 GCA_016789625.1 Acidobacteriota bacterium
GCCGGACGGCGCGAGATACGGAGGCCGGCGAGCAACCGGCCTTCGCGGCCAGCTCCCGAACACCGTACGGCGGGCGAAAATCCAAAAGCCCACGTACCACGCGGGCCGCGGCGGGGCCCTTCAGAGACGAAAGGAGCCGCGCTTCCCGCCGAGGGCTCTTCAGGGCGCCGTCGAGACGTATGAACAGCGACGGGCTTTCCAACGCGATACGCACATTCCCGGTCTCGTCGAGGTAGCTCGCTCCCTCCGCCTCCAGGAGCTCACGGGTGCGTGCGCTGAGGAACGGGGCCACCACGAGAAGGCCCGCGAGGCCCGATCGATTCCGAAGTGCCGCGACGTCTCGGGGCTCGAGAAATCGGCGTTCCAGGAGACGCAACACCGCGCTCGAGCCGTCCGGCGCGCGAACCTCCAGGGACGGGGCACGATTCGCGGGCCGGCGGACGGTCCACGACTCGGGAAGGCGATCGGCGAGCAATCCGCGCAGGTCCATGCTGTTTCACGTTACACGCTGTTTCACGTTCGGTGAAACAACCGATTTGGTGAAACACCGGGCTTCGTCCACCTGAGGTAGCACTCAGCGGCGACCGTCACGCTCCTCGGGGTGTTGGGCCAAGGCTCCGAAAGGTGACTCGGCTAGCTGCCGTGGGGACCTTTTGGCTTCCTCCTGGAGAACGCGATTCCGTTGGCCGGCGAGACTGGAGCCGCCGGATCGTCGACAAGGAACACCAATGTCTCAGCCCGGTCGAGCGCTTCTTCGGGGTCTGTCCCCGGCGTCAGGATGTCGCTGCCCCTGCCCAGCCTTTTCTCGGTTCGTATCCTCTTCAGGGCCTTCACCACGAACCGTGACTCGACCCATCCTTCCTTGCGGGCGAGCAGCATCAGGTCGAAGGGCTCCAAGCGCGGCGCGAAGGGTTTGCCCGCTTTCTGGAGGGTTCGCACCGCCGAAGAATCCTTGCTGAAGACGGCGCCATTCCTCCTGAGGGCGAGTGCATGGGAATAGGCCTCTCCGATGCCGACGATCCGGTTGAGATCCGCCCCGAGAAGCCGAATGTCGTTGTCGTCATCGCCGCGAACAGCGCCGGGAAACCTCTCGAGCGTCCCCTTGTTCACCATGCTGGAAACCTGGCTCTTGAGGGTGGCCCAGGTTCCGCTAGGGGAATGCCCGATCTCGTCCAGAACCTCTCGAGCAACGAAGAGCTCGAGATCAGCGTTGGAAACGAAGGCTTCGAAGACCTCCGGCATCTGCGCCTGAAAGCCCACGGCCATGTCGAGCAAAGCGTCGGTGTCGCAAGCCAGCAGCCTTCGTGGTCCGCTCACGAAGCTTTGATGTGTCGCTCGGTGAACTCGTCGCTCGAGATCATGAGGAGCTCAGCGGCCCGGCGAGCGGAAATCTTCTCCGCCCTCCACGCCTGCCGAACAGCCGAAACGAAGGGGATCGGAAGCACCAAATTCGGGATGGGCCACACGGTCCTACGCTTCTTCGAGGTGAGGAGGTTCCGATTCTCCTCGATCTTCACGTAGCCCGGGATCGCCATGGCCTTGTCGAGAGAAAGGGCATGGGGGTCGGTCTCGCCGACGATGGCCATGGCGCCAGCCGTCAGGCCCAGGAGGCGATTCGCCTCCTTCTCGTCGATCAAGTCATACATCTGGCCAGCGCGAACGATGTGCCGAACCTCGGCATGCGTACCACGGACGAGAGCGGCGAGTTCCTTGACTCCAGCGTTCGCCAGGGCGAGACCGCCGTTGCCGAGGTGCCTCAGGAGCCGCTCCGAAACGAGCACGCGAATCGCGAACTCGTCGGCTCGCTCTTCCGGAGCAGTGTCGTGCCCTCTCTCTTGCTGGTCCACGATGGACGAACCGTCCGCCTGCCAATCGTGGATGGCGTGAGCCAGCTCGTGGAGAATGATGTAGTTGCGCCGAGCCCACGAGGTTCCGTAGGAGTTGGCGATGATCAGGGGTCGCTGGACGCCACCATCGGTCGTGACGTAGGTCAGAAGTCCTTCGACCTTCGAAGTCTTCGTACCCTTGAAGCCCATCTCGAGGACGACGAATCCCTTCGACCTCAGCCAGGGCCGAAGAAGCTCCCCCACGGGGCCAACGCCGAAGCCCGACTCCTCGGTGAACGCCTCCGCGGTGAGCCGGGCCTGATCGGCCACCGGAGAGGTGGGCGCCACCGAGCGGAGCTTCCCGAGCAACGCTTGGAATCCGTCAGGGGTTGCCGCGGCGTCGCCGTCTCCCCGGATGAGGGCCATCAGGTTGACGAAGCGAGCTCCGATCAAACGGGCGTGGGCGATCCGAACGAGGTTCTCCTGCTCGGCCCCCTCGCGATCTTTCTTCCACATCATCGGCGGCACGACGTTGCCGTCTCCGCCGATGAGCGCTTCTATCGGGATCCCGGTTGCATCAGCCAGGAGAGAGGCTTCACGCCCGGGAAGGGCGTCATCCTCTTCCCACTCCCGGATCCGGCTGACGTCCACGCCCGCGAGGGTCGCGAGGGTCGCGTCGTCCAGGGACAACGACCTCTTGAGGTTCTCAACGTAGTTCAAGACCGCTCGATCCAGCCCGCAGTGTAGGGGCCGGCTTCTCCCCGGGTCAATGCCGGCTCCCCTTCCATATACGCAGCATGCATGCCTGGTGTTCGTGGCGCGCCGGCCACCAGCAGGGTCGCCTCGAGCGCGCCTCGGATCTCGTCCTCGCTCGTGAAGAGCCACAGGTCCTCCGCTTCCTCCCGTTCCATGGCGGCCCTCCGCAACGCGTCGGGATCGAACACCTTCTTCCGGTCTCCCCCGCCCTCGACCACACCCCAGATGAGGAAGGCGCCGGGATGGGTCTTGCGCAGCGCGGCGCGGTAGGACTTGAGCTGGTAGACGGTGTCGGTGAAAGACTGTGCTCCGCTCTTGGCCTCGAGCAGGATTCCGGAGAAGCCGGCTCGGGGCCCTTCGAACGTGACGAGTGCGTCGTAGCGATTCGGAACGTTCACTCCGTGGCGCTCGAGCGCGCGAACGCAGGCGACGCCCAGGTCTTCGTCGGACAGGCTCTTTCCCGCCGGCCCGCCCTGGAGATCGCAGGTGAGGCCGGCAAGACGGACGCCGTTGAGCTTGTCTCCGTTCCCCAGGATGCGCAGCACGCGTGACGGGCCGGCGAGGGCGTCGAGGATCCGGACGACGCAGAGCAGCTCGAAGACCGCCTCCCTCGCGCCGGGGAGCGGCAGTCGATCGATGCTCTCGGGCTCGACCGCCGCTCTGAGGCTCTCGGCGACGACCTCGCGGAGGAGTGGCCAGCGAGAGCGGCGTGCGGCCTGTGCCCAGCGTTGGAGCTCGCGAAGGGTGGGCTCTCCCGGCTCATCGCGGTCCCAGGGCAAGCGCGCCGGGGCTCCGGCCGGAACACCCAGCGCGGCCGTATAGGTTCGCCAGAGGTGCGCCGTGTAGCGGCGCCAGCCTCTGAGGGCCTGCCGCTCGGCGTCGGTGAGACCCGAGGAAGAGGCCCTCACGACGAAGCGCGGCCCGGGCTCCATGGGTTGGTTGAGTGCCGTTCGAACCCAGTCGGTCTCGGCCGCCGGGCTGTCTTCCACGCGCCACTCCGGGCTCAGCACGGCGTCCAGCCGCCGCGCTTCCCGCTCCGCTTCCATGGTCCGCGCGGCCAGCGGACCGTCGAGGTAGCGGTGCCACTTCCCCTCGAAGATCCACCACGCGAGCGCGCGGTTCTCGAGCACCGCCTCGGTCGCGGGCGCCGCACCCGCCGTCGTGCCCTTCCCCAGCCGGCCGAGGAGCCAGCCGCGAATCTCGCGTCCCCATTCCTCGGGGCCGCCCGGGGACAGAAGGGTCACTCGATCTCCTTGAACTCGAACAGTCGCTTCTGAATCGCCCTCACGTTCGGGTTGCGACGAGCCGGTCCGAGGCAGAGGCTCACGAGCCTGCGGGCACGGATGGAGTCCGGGGCATCCTCGGAGGCCGTCGCGAGGGCCTGCCCGCCGGAAGCCCACGAACGGAGCGGCGCGAAGTAGCCGACTCCGAGGGGAATGCGGAACTCCGTCTGGTCATGCCCATCGAAGCGGAATCTGAGCTCCTCCGCCAGGCGGAAGAACTCTTTCAGCGCCTCCGCCGCCGCCTCGCACCGCTCGTCGAGAGCGCCGGGTGCGTCGCCGACGAACGCGACCACCTCGATCTCGTTCGCCCCCGCCATCTCGATCCTCACGAAGCGGCGCGCGAGCCCTTCGCTGATGGGAAAGACGATGTCGTCGATGGAGGCGTCGTTCACCGTGGCCACGATGCGGAACCGCTCGTCCAGCTCGATCGACTCGACGCCGGGGATGCCGGCCGGCGACACCTGGGCCACGCTCCTCGTGAGGAGCGGATAGAGCTCGCCGATGCAGCGGTCGAGGTCGGCGCGGTTCATCTCGTCGAGGACCACGCACTCGGGCCGAAGCCGCCAGCGACCCTCGGCGACGTCTTCCCTCCCGATGAAGAATCCCTTCCTCACCGTGTAGCCACCGTCGCGCGCGGCGACGAGCCCGCCAATCGTGTGGAAGGGCGACCACGCCGAGTTCGCGACCGTCGTGGGGGCGAGGAGGCTCGCCACGCCTTCCGCCGGGACTCGCTCGAGACGAGCGTTCCAGGCGTGCGCCACCCACTGAGCAACGGTGGTCTTCCCGGTCCCGGGCGCCCCCGCCAGCAGAACGTGATGCCCGTCCTTCAAGAATCCCAGCGCTTCGTCGGCCGCGGCCAGGAGCACCTCCGGGAGAGGTGCATTGGCCAGTGCGGGTGTTCTGAGGGCGGGCGCCGGCGTGGCCGCTCCGTACGGCACGGCCGCGGGCTCGGCGACGACCTCCGTCGCCACGACGGCCGCCGCCCGCTCCCGATGCTCGTTGTAGATGAAGGAGTCGATGGTGAGGTGCAGGAGCGCGGCGGCCGCCTTTCGGTCGTCCCACTCCCGCGCCT
>JAEUQS010000172.1 GCA_016789625.1 Acidobacteriota bacterium
CCTGGCCCTTCCCGCTCTCGGGGCGCAGTCCGCCCCTCCTTCGAATGCATCGAGGGAAACGGCCGCCATCGAGGCCGTGCTCGACGACTGGCACGACGCGGCGGCGAAGGCCGACGAGCCGCGCTACTTCGCCCACTTCACGCCCGACGGCGTGTACCTCGGCACCGACGCCACCGAGCGCTGGACGGCTTCCGAGTTCCGCGCCTGGGCCAGGCCCTACTTCGCGCGGGGCAAGGCCTGGACCTTCAGGGCGAAGAAGCGGAACGTCGTCGTGACCGGCGACACGGCCCTCTTCGACGAGCTCCTCGACACGCAGAACATGGGCACCTGCCGCGGCTCGGGCGCGCTCCGCAGGGTGAAGGGCACGTGGAAGATCGCGCTCTACGACCTCTCGATCCCGATTCCCAACGATCTCGCCAAGGAGGTCACGGGACGCATCGCGGCCCACGAAGGCGGCATGCGCTCGATGGTGGCGCCGACGCCCGAGCCGATGACCGTCACGAAGCCGCCGAAGAAGGACGAACGGCTCGAGCGCTGAGCGCCCTCCTCGCGAGCTCCTCGCGGAACCCCTTCTCCCCCGCGGCCATCACCCCGTCGTGGTTCCAGGCGAAGGCCGGTCGCGCGAGGGGCGCGAGCAGGTTCATCCAGGCTTTCGTGGTGCGCACGATCCAGTCGTAGCGCACGAGTGTCCCCGTTCCCTCCGGCGTGAGCGTCCAGCGTCCCAGGCCCTCCAGCTCGCCGGTGGCCTCGCCCTCGAGAAGGCGCGGCTTCTCGACCTTCGTGACCCGGAGATCGAACGCGAGGCGGTACGGCAGGCGGCTCGTCCACGTGTAGCGGCGCACGGAGCCGATTCCGTTCGCGTCGCCGGGCGCCAGATCCTCGACCCTCGCGACATAGGGCCAGAAGCGCGGCCAGGCGTGGGAATCCACGATGACGTCCCACACCTCTTCGGGCACAGCGTCGAAGCGCCAGCTCGTCACGAACGCGTATTCCCTCGCCATTCGCGAATCCTACGGGCCGGCGGCCCCCGGCGGATCAACCGGCTCGCGCGGCTCCGCCCCTTCGGGGCTGCGCAACTCGCCTACGATGCCGGCCGGCAGGAGGACCCGATGGCTGAGCCCGGCGACCGCAGAAGCTTCATGAAGAAGGCCACAGGGCTCCTGGGCCTGGCCGCGGCTCCGGAGCTGGCCCTCGCGGCGCGGGAGGCGCAGACCGCGCCTCCTCCGGGCCTTCACGACGTGGCGCTCTCGGTGAACGGCACGAAGCGGACGCTCCGCATCGATCCGCGGGTCACGCTCCTCGACGCGCTCCGCGAGCGCCTCGACCTCACGGGCGCGAAGAAGGGCTGCGATCACGGGGCCTGCGGGGCCTGCACCGTGCTCGTGAACGGCCGGCGCGTGAACGCCTGCCTCACGCTGGCCGTCACCTGCCGCGGCAAGGAGGTCCTCACCATCGAGGGCCTCGCGCAAGGGGACACCCTGCATCCGGTGCAGCAGGCGTTCCTCGAGGACGACGCGTTCCAGTGCGGCTTCTGCACGCCGGGGCAGATCCTCTCGGCGGTCGCCTGCATTCGCGAGGACCGCGCCGGCAGCGACCTCGAGATCCGCGAGGCCATGAGCGGAAACCTCTGTCGCTGCGGGGCCTACCCGAACATCGTGGCGGCCGTGAAGCGCGCCCGCGACGCGCAGGCGGGCCGCGCGCAGGCGGGTCGAAAGTGAAGCTCTTCACGTACGACGCCGTGAGCTCGCTGCCGGCCGCGCTCGCCGCGCGACGGGGAACGTTCTTCGCGGGGGGCACCACGCTCGTCGACCTCATGAAGCTCGAGGTGCTCACGCCCGAGCGCCTCGTGGACATCGGCTCCCTGCCCCTCACGAAGATCGAGGCGACGCCCGCGAGGCTCCGCATCGAGGCCCTCGCGCGCATGGCCGACGTCGCGGCCAGCCACGACGTGCTCCGCAACTACCCCGTCGTCGCGCAGGCCCTCCTCCGGAGCGCGTCGCCCCAGATCCGAAACATGGCGACGATCGGCGGGAACCTGATGCAGCGAACGCGCTGCTCGTACTTTCGTAGCGTCGCCGAGCCCTGCAACAAGCGCGTTCCGGGCTCGGGCTGTGGCGCGTTCGAGGGCGACAACAGGAGCCACGCTCTCTTCGGAGGCGGGCCCGCATGCGTCGCGACGCACGCGTCCGATCTCGCGGTCGCTCTCGTGGCGCTGGACGCGACGCTCACGCTCACGAGCGCGAAGGGCTCGCGCGACGTGCCGCTCGCCGAGTTCTACCTGCTGCCCGGCTCGAGCCCGTCGACGGAGAACGTGCTCGCCCCCGGCGAGCTCATCACGGCCGTGAACGCGACGGGCGGCCCGCGGGCCGCCCGCTCCCTCTACGTCAAGGTTCGCGACCGGGCGTCGTTCGAGTTCGCTCTCGTGTCCGTGGCGGCGGCCCTGGCGCTCGAAGGCGGCATGGTGAAGGACGTGAGGCTCGCGGCCGGCGGCGTCGGCACGAAACCCTGGCGCCTCGCGGCCGCGGAGTCCGCGCTGCGCGGCCAGCCGGCCACGCTGGCGGCGTTCGAGGGCGCGGCGAAGAGGTCGCTCGAGGGCGCGATGCCGCTCTCGGGGAACGGCTTCAAGACGTCGCTCCTCGAGCGCACCGTCGTGAAGACCCTGGCCCGGCTCGGAGGTGTTTCGTGAGCGAACCGAAACCCCTCCTCGGCAACCCGCAGACCCGCGTGGACGGCCGGCTGAAGGTCACCGGCCGCGCGCGCTACGCCGCCGACACCGCCCTGCCGGGGGGCCTGGCCCATGCCGTGGTCGTGGGAGCGGAGATCGCGACGGGCCGCATCGCGAAGATCGACGTCGCCGGCGCGCTCGCCGCGCCCGGAGCGCTCGCCGTCTTCACCCACGAGAACCGGCCGAAGATCTTCCGGCTCGCGACGAGCTTCGCCACGGCGAGGCTCCTGGGCGAGAGCCTCCAGCCCCTGGCCGGAGACCGCATCCACTTCTTCGGCCAGATCGTGGCCGTGGTCGTGGCCGGAACCCTCGAAGAGGCCCAGCGCGCGGCCCGCCTGGTGCGGGTCACCGTCGAGCCCGAGCCGGCCGTGCTCTTGCGCGAAGCCTGGCAGAAGCCGCGGGTCCCCACCCGCGTCGACGGCGGGCCGGCGGCGTCGGTGCGCAAGGCCGACGGGGTCGCGAGCGTCGCGGACGCTTTCGAAGCGGCCGAGGTGAAGCTCCGCGGGACCTACACGACTCCGCTCGAGCACCACCACCCCATCGAGCCGCACGCGACGGTGGCCGAGTGGGACGGCGACCGGCTCACCGTTCACGAGCCCAGCCAGTGGGTCGTCTCGGCCCGGAACCTCCTGGCCGACGCGTTCGGCCTGCCCGAGGAGCGCGTGCGGGTGGTGAGCCCGTTCGTGGGAGGCGGCTTCGGCGGGAAGGGCGGCCTCTGGCATCACACCGTTCTCTGCGCGGCGGCCGCCCGCGCGCTGGGCCGGCCGGTGAAGCTCGTCCTCACGCGGGCCCAGATGCTCACCGGCACGGGCCACCGTCCCGCGACCCGGCAGGAGATCTTCCTCGGAGCGCGACGCGACG
>JAEUQS010000190.1 GCA_016789625.1 Acidobacteriota bacterium
AGGAACGCAGATAAGGGCCCGCTGGCGGCGTTGTCGTCACACGTCTTCGCTGCGGCGTAGCGCCGCTACGCCTCGCTCGCCTCGCTCCTCCGCCTTGCCATCGGACCCTTCTCCGCGTTCCTCAGGGTCCTCGCGTTCACCTGGGCTCGCTACCCGCCCCATCCTCGGGGGCTTTTCCGTAGTTCTTTGCACAAGGTGTGTCGCCGGCTCTGGACAACCGACAGGGCCTCTTCCACCTGTTGCCGAGAGGCACATGCGGTCCTCGGGAAACGCACAGGATGATTGGATGACAAACCGTTCGTGATCAACGACTTACCGGAAAATCCCGAGGAGTTCACCGCACTACTTCTACGGCTTCTTTTCTCTCTATATCAATGTTAAGATTCCAACCGTAGGAGCCGAAGTGGAGATCACTCTACCGGCCGCGCCTCTGGCGCGCGAATTGAGCCTCATTCAGGGTGTCGTCGAAAAGCGTACGGCGCACCCCATTCTCACCAACGTGCTGCTCGAAGCGCGCGAGGGGAAGCTCGCGCTCACGGCCACCGACCTCGATACCACGTTCCACTCGGAGATCGACGTCACCGCCATCGCGACTCCTGGGGCCGTCACCGCCCCTGCCCGCCGTCTCTACGACGTCGTTCGCGAGCTGCCCGCCGGGGCCACCGTGAGAATCCGGGTCACCGACAACCACCACGTCCAGATCGAATGCAAGGATCCCAAGCTGCGGATCCGGCTGAACGGCCTACCCGCCACGGAGTTCCCGACGCGTCCGGAGGTGTCGGGCGGACCGACCCTCTCGCTGTCGTTCGGGGCACTCCGCCGCATGGTCGAGAAAGTCCGGTTCGCGGTTTCCACCGAGGAGATGCGCTTGCAGCTACAGGGCGCGCTCCTCAAGACGCGCGGCGAGAACGGCGTCGAGATGGTGGCCACCGACGGTCACCGCCTCGCCCTCGTCGAGGTCGACGGGGCCAAGGCCGATGCCGGCTTCGAGCCCGTGCTCGTTTCCAAGAAGATGCTCGACGAGCTGGTCAAGCTCGACACGAGTGACGAAACGCCCATCACGGTGACACGTGGATCGAACCACGTCGCCTTCGCGATCGGCAACCGGCGTCTTCTCGCGAAGCTCGAGGACCGTCGCTTTCCCGACTACGAAAAGGTCATCAGCAAAGAGAACGACAAGAAGGCCGTGGTCGATCGCGAAGAGCTGCTCGGTGCCGTGAAACGCATCGCGCTCCTCTCGGGAGACCGCATGAAGGCCGTGTCGCTGGCGTTCGCGCCCGGCGGTCTCACCGTCTCCTCGGAAAGCCAGGACGTCGGCGACGGCGATCAGGAGATCCCGGCGGCCTACGACGAGATCGCCCTGTCTCTGCGTCTCAACTCCCGCTACCTCGAGCAGTTTCTCGAGGCGGCCGAGACCAAGCAGGTCCATCTCCTCGTCAAGGACGAGCAGGCGCAGTGTCAGTGCCGGCCCGCCGAGGCCCTTCCCGGAATCCGGAACTACCTGTACGTCGTCATGCCCATGAGGCTATGACGGCAGTGCCCGCGCCGGTTCTCGCCGGCTCGGACTCGCCCCATGGTCCGAGGCCTTCCGTCCCAGGAATCCCGCTCCGCACCCAGGGAGACGACGCGGCGGCGCCCGAAAGAGGAAAGGGCTCCGTCCAGAGTCTTTCCTCGACGGGCTTCCGGAACCTCCAGCTCACCAGGCATGCGCTGCATCCGCGCCTGAACCTCATCGCCGGCCCGAACGGACAGGGCAAGACGAACGTTCTGGAAGCTCTGGCGCTCGTCTCGGGACGTGTCTCCTTCCGGACCAGCGAGCTCCTCGATACCCTCGCGCCGGGACACCGGGAGGCCGCCATCACGGTGGGCACGGAGGCCGGAGTCCTCGCGGCCTCCCTCGTCGAAGGCAAGAGGGCCCAGCTCCTCGAAGGCCGTCGCATCACCCGCGCCGTCGCGGCGCGCCACCTGCCCATCGTGTTCCTCACCGGGTCCGACCTCACCCGCCTCGCGGGGGGTCCCGCCGACCGCCGGCGCGCTCTGGACCGCCTTGCGGCCGTTCTCGTTCCCGGCTACACGGCGGCATATTCCCGCTACGAGAAGGCGAGGGCCTCGCGCAACAGGCTCCTCTCGGGCCGCCGATCCCCCGACGCCGACGAGCTCTCCGTCTACGAGGACGCCTTGGCCCAGTCGGGCGCGTCCCTCGTGGCCGGTCGCAGAGCCGCGGCCGCGCGCCTTTCCCCCGCCCTCTCGAGGGAGGCCGCGCACCTCTCGTCTCCCTACGCACCCCTCGTCCTCTCCGTGCAGAACGATCTCGGCTCTCTCCCCGAGTCCGCCGTGGAGGCCGAACTCCGCTCGCGCTTTCTGGAAGGCCGGAGCCGCGAGCGGGCCGCGGGACGGACGCTCACGGGTCCCCACCGGGACGACGTGCTGCTCCTGGCTGACGGGAACCTCGACGTCGCCACCCGGGCGTCTGCCGGAGAGAGCCGTACCCTGCTCCTCGCCTGGACCCTCGCCGAGGTCGCGCTCCTCACGGAAGCGCTCTCGCGAACCCCGGTCCTCGCATTCGACGACTTCGACTCCGAATGGGATCGCACGGCTCTGGCTCATTTCGCAGAGGCGCTCCCGCTCGACGGTCAGATCCTGCTCACCTCCGCGCGCCCCGAGACCGTCCAGAGCCTCCCGCTCGGCGACGGGCTCCTCCACCGCATGGAAAAAGGACGCATCACCGGGACGGAAGCTCTCGGCGCGATCCGCTCACGAAGGCTGTACTCCGTCTGATGACCGACGACCTCACGAACCCCGAAAACGGACTCGAGCCCGCGGGCTACGACGCCTCCTCCATCAAGCTCCTCAAGGGCCTCGAAGCCGTGCGCAAGCGCCCGGGCATGTACATCGGCAACACCGATGACCTGCAGGGCCTCCACCACATGGTCACGGAGCTCGTGGACAACGCCATCGACGAGGCCCAGGCCGGCTACTGTGACCACGTGGACGTCATCATCCACGCCGACCAGTCCGTCACCGTGGAAGACAACGGACGCGGCATCCCCGTCGGGATGCACCCCGTGCACCAGCGGGAGACGCTCGAGATCCTCCTCACCGATCTCCATTCCGGCGGCAAGTTCGACGACAACGCCTACAAGGTCTCGGGCGGTCTCCACGGCGTGGGACTGTCCGTCGTCAACGCGCTGGCCGACAGGCTGGACATCGAGGTCAAGAGAGACGGCAAGGTCTACCAGCAGAGCTACTCGCAGGGAGTCCCGCTGGCACCCATCCGGGAAGTCGGAATCACCACCAAGACGGGTACGAAGATCACGTTCCACGCGGACCCCTCGATCTTCTCCGTCAGCGTCTACTCCTTCGAGAGCCTCTCACAGAGGCTTCGCGAGCTCGCGTTCCTGAACTCCGGCGTCGCCATCGACGTCGTCGACGAGCGGGATCCCGACGGCGAGAAGAAGCACTCGTACAAGTACGAGGGCGGCATCCGCTCGTTCGTCGAGCACCTCAACAAGAACAAGCAGCCGCTCCACGAATCCGTCATCACGTTCTCGGACATCAAGAACGCGACCGGGGATCCGAAAGAAGACGCCAAGCACGAACGGCTCGACGTCGCCCTCCAGTGGAACGACGGCTACACGGAGCAGATCTTCTGCTTCACGAACACCATCTCGAACAAGGACGGCGGCACGCACCTCGAGGGACTCAAGACGGCCCTGACGCGCGTGATCCAGAAGTACGCGGAAGACAGCGGCCTCACCAAGAACCTCAAGGACACCACGCTGTCGGGCGACGACTGTCGCGAAGGCCTCACGGCCGTCGTGTCGCTCAAGATCCGGGATCCCAAGTTCTCCTCACAGACGAAAGAGAAGCTCGTCTCGCAGGAAGCCAAGAGCTGGACGCAGACCGTCACGTACGAAAAGCTCGCGACCTTCTTCGAGGAGAACCCCAAGGTCGGCAAGCGCATCGTCGAGAAGATCGTCGAGGCCGCGCGGGCCCGCGAGGCCGCGCGCAAGGCGAGAGAGCTCGTCCGCAGGAAGGGCGCGCTGGACGGCGCCGGCCTGCCCGGAAAGCTCGCCGACTGTCAGGAAGG
>JAEUQS010000148.1 GCA_016789625.1 Acidobacteriota bacterium
TGAGCGGCAGCCCGGCCTTCACGTTCGTGGAGGCGCGTTTCCAGCGGGCCGACGGCACGGCGCTCGGGACCCGGCGGTTCGGGCTGAAGCCTTTCGAGTTCCGTCAGGCCGACCGTGTTCTCGAAGGGCTCGGCGAGGGGCTCGACAATGTTTCGGCCGTGCTGTCGAGCGAGGACCCCGAAGCGCGCTTCCTGACTTTCGCCACAGTGATCGACGGCACCTCGGGCGCCGCCAGGTTCGTGGCGCCACGCCAGGTAGCCCGCCCGGATCGAGCGGAACCGGAGGCGCGATGAAGGAAGATGGGAAAGTCACCGTGAGCAGAGGGCTGCTCATCGGGCTCGCCGGCAGCACGGTTTGCGGGCTCGTCGCCGTCGCGTTCCTCCTCGGGCGTCTGTCGGGCCGGAACGCTCCGCTCGCGGTGCCGCCCGGCGCGGCTCCGATTCCGGCCCCCACGGGCGAGGCGCGGCACGTTCCGGTGCCTGCGGCTTCGCCGACGCCGTACCAATTCTCTCAGTCACCCGATACCGGGCCCCGGCCCGCGGGCTCCGTCGTGGAGCTCGGCCCCACCTTCGCGGCGGTTCCGGCTCCAACTGTGCCGCCACCGGCCGCCCGGGGGGACGCGTCGGTCGAAACGACCCGCGCGGAGGTCGCGAGATACCTCGATGCCGTCGACAACCTCGGCGCCGGGAAGATCGGTGAGGGCGAGGGGGTCGCCAACGAAATGGCCGCGGCGCTCGTGAGGGGAGACACCTCCGGCCTCGACAGGATGATCCGGGATACGGAGGGGGCGCGCGCGAAGCTCGCCGCGCTCGTGCCGCCGTCCGTCTGTGCGACGCACCACCGCGAGAGCCTGGGAAGCATCGACGACGCTCTGGAGATGCTCGGCGCGCTGAAGACCGCGATGCAGTCGCCGGATCCTGCGGTACAGCTCGCGAGCGTGGCGGGGCGAGCCACCGAACTGCGCACCCGCGCGGAGGCCGTACAAAGGGAAGAGCAGTCGCTGCGTCAGCGCTACGGCATCCCGCGTTGACTCAGGTACGCCCCGTTGCCGGCGTTCCGTAGCCAAGGAAGGAGCTACCGGCTGGCCTTGCGTTTTCGCGTGGGCTTTCGCCGCTTGGGTGGGGACGGGGGTGCCGCGTTCACGACCGCTGCCGCGGGAACCGGGGTTGCCTCTTCCTCGCTCTTCACGATGGTGAGGAGCTCGTCGAACTCGAGGGCGAAATCCGCGACGAGCTTCTCGGGGTCGGGCACGAGGCCGGCATCGGTCGCGACGCCGATCGACACGTTTCCCGCGTAGCTCAGGATGCTCAGTCCCAGGCCCAGCCGGCCCGACTGCGGAACCCAGAACATCAGGCCCGAGACGCGTTTGCCGGCGAGCGAGATGGGTTCCCGCGGACCCGGGACGTTCGTCATCACCGCCGTGCCCCGGGTGCCGAAGAGGTTCAGGACCAGATGCTCGATCTCGGTGGGCGCCATCCCGATGGCTCCGAGGAGGCCGAACGCGACGACGGCCTCGGGGGACCTCTTGATGTCGTCCATGCGCTGCTTCAGCTCGTACAGGCGGTCGAGGGGATCCTCGAGGCCCACGGGAAGGGGTAGGAAGACGAGGCCGAAGCGGTTTCCGAGCCTCACGGTATCGGTGGGCGACCGGAGGTTCACCGGGACGACGGCCCGGACCTCGAGGTCGTGGAGGGGCTCGCCGCCCGCGAGATAGCGCCGCAGGGCCCCGGTGGCGCACGCGAGGAGGACGTCGTTGATCGTGGCCGAGAGCGCGCGGCCCACGCGCTTCACGTCGGCGAGCGGGATGGGGCCCGACCACGCGGCCCGCTTCGCGACGCCGAGCGGTCCCTTGAAGGCCGTCATGGGGTCGGGGCTCATCAGCAGGAGCTTGCCGAGAGCGTTCGCGCCCCCTGCCGCCCGCTCCACGAGCTCGAGCGCGTTCTCGGGATGGCTGAGCCACGAAACGCCCTCGTGCCAGAGCGTCTCCGTGGCCTGCACGGCCCGGCTGACGACCGCGGCCGCCGGGGCCAGGAGAGCGCGCGCGGATACGGGGAGCCCGGGAAGCGCGCCGGAGGCGTCTCCGGGCCGGGAGGATTCTGATGGCTCCACGAAGGAGCGCTTCAGAGCGTCCACCGTGGGTTTGAGCAGCGTCTCCGTCATCGAGCCGAGCCGCTCCCAGCCCGTGGGCTCGGGGGGCACGGGCGGCGCTTCCGGAACGGGGGGCGCCTGGTCGGTGAGGGAGAGGAGCACCTGGATGAGCGCGATGCCGTCGGCAATCGCGTGGTGGAGCCGCGCCAGCACCGCGCAGCCCGAGCCGTAGCCCTCGATGAGGTGGAACTGCCAGAGGGGCTTGCTGAAGTCGAGCGGAGTCGACATCAGGTCGCTCACCAGCTCCTGGAGCGCCTGCTGGTCGCCGGGTGAGGGGAGCGCCACGCGGTGGACGTGAGAATGGAGATCGAAGGCCGGGTCCAGCTCCCAGCGCGGGCTCCCGAGCGGCAGGCGCGGCTCCACGACGCGCTGCCGGAACCTCGGATAGGGCTTCAGGCCGTCGCCGATCACGCGGGTGAGCGAGGCGAAGTCCAGGGGCTCGTCGAACGTCAGGACCCCGGTCACCATCATGAGGTTCGCCGGGTGCTCCATGTGGAGCCAGGCGGCGTCGACGCTCGAGAGCGGCTCCTCGTGCATGGCGTCAGGCGTGGGGCAGCCTGCAGCAGTCGGCGGGCTCCGTGAGCAGCCCGTCGCAGAGCACCTCCGACGTCTGGGTGTGGAGCACGTAGAGCTCACCGTCCTCGGTGTGCTGCTCGATTCCGTTGCGTCCGCAGATGGGGCACGCGCTGACGCGGCCCTCGGGCGCCGCCTCGCCACGATCGAGCCGGGTGAAGTCTTCGACCGTCATGGGATTTCCCCCCACCCCGCAAGGTAGTCCCGTCCCGGCCCTTCGCGCTCTGGTGCGCGTGCATCACCCTTCCTTGTCTTCGTACTGCTCCTTCAGCGTCTTCACCACGTTGGGATCGGCCAGCGTCGTGGTGTCCCCGAGCGCCCGGCCCTCGGCAACGTCGCGCAAGAGGCGGCGCATGATCTTTCCCGAGCGGGTCTTGGGCAGATCGGCGGCGAAGAGGATCTTGTCGGGGCGCGCGATCGCGCCGATCTTCTTCACCACGTGCTCCTTGAGGTCGGACGCGGCCTCGTCGGACGGGTGGAACCCGGCCTTGAGCGTCACGAACGCGGCGATCGCCGTGCCCTTCAGGTCGTGCGCCACGCCCACGACCGCGGCCTCGGCCACCATGGGGTTGTCGACGAGCGCGCTCTCGACCTCCATGGTGCCGATGCGGTGCCCGGCCACGTTCATCACGTCGTCCACGCGGCCCAGCAGCCAGAAGTAGCCGTCGTCGTCGCGCTTGGCGCCGTCGCCGGGGAAGTAGACGTCGTGCCATTTCGCGAAATACGCCTTGAGGAAGCGCTCGCGGTTGCCCCAGATGCCGCGCAGCATGCCGGGCCAGGGCTTGCGCACCGCGAGGTAGCCGCCGCCGACCTTGACCTCCTTGCCGTCCTGGTCGAGGAGGCAGGCGTCGATGCCCGGAAACGGCAGGGTCGCCGAGCCCGGCTTGGTGGTGATGAGGCCGGGCAGCGAGGTGATGAGGATGTGGCCCGTCTCCGTCTGCCACCAGGTGTCCACCACGGGACAGCGGCCCTGACCGATGTGCTCGTGGTACCACATCCAGGCCTCGGGATTGATGGGCTCTCCCACGGAGCCGAGGAGGCGCAGCGACGAGAGGTCCTTGCTCCTCGGGTACTCGGTGCCCCACTTCATGAACGCGCGGATCGCGGTGGGCGCGGTGTAGAAGATGGTCACGCCGTACTTCTCGATGAGGTGCCAGAAGCGGTCCTTGTCGGGCCAGTCGGGCGAGCCCTCGTACATGAGCACGGTGGCGCCGGCCGCGAGCGG
>JAEUQS010000261.1 GCA_016789625.1 Acidobacteriota bacterium
GAGCCGGGTCCGCCGGAGCGCCTTGACCGTCGCCGAGCGGGGCGCGCCCGTGAGAAGAGACCCCTCGCCCACGATGCCGAGGCTTCCGATCTCGCCCACGCGCTCGGGCGTGAACGCCGCGAGGCGCCCGTGATCGACGACGAAGAGGGCGTCCCCGCCGTCCCCCTTCTCGAAGAGCGTTTCCCCCGCCTCACGCTCGGTGAACGCGAGGAACGGCTCGAGCGCGGAAAGATCCCTACCCGCGAGACCCTCGATGGCCTCCCGGAACCTCACCCACCGGGGCTTCTGGATGCTGGAATCGGGCCTCACGCCCGGGAGGATGTCAGATCAGGTTCGCGAGGCGCTTGGGCCGGTAGCCCACGAGGACGCACTTCCACACCGCGCCGTGCCAGGACAGCTCGCGATACGGGATCCCGGCTTCCTCGCAGGCCTTGCGCACGAGCGGCGCGATGCGCGGGAGCTGGTGGTGCGGCACGCCGGGGAAGAGGTGGTGCTCGATCTGGTACGAGAGGCCCGAGAGGAAAACCCGCGCCACGGGGAACGCGCGGAAGTTGAGGGTCGTCGCCAGCTGGCGGGAGAACCAGTCCTTCGGGAGGCCGCCCTTGGGGAAGAAGGACGCCTCGTGCGGCAGATGCGCCGGCGCAAAGATCGCGAAGAAGATGTAGGAGCCCGCGATGAGGCGCACCGTGTTGAGGAGGAGCACCCGGAGCGGTGACGCGAAGAAGAGCGGCACCACCCACCACGCGAGGACGGAAAGCGCGAGGCCGGCGAGGTCGATGACGGCCTTGGAGTCCTTGAACTTCGACTTGCCGAGCACCTTGAACGTGTGGACGACGCCGATCGACGCCATGTTGGGAATGAGGAAGCCCGTCGCGAGCGGGAACAGGAACGCCTGGAGAGGACGCAGCTTCCGGGCGAGGAACGAGAGGCGCTCTTCCTGCGGCTCGGCGAGCGCGAAGTGAGGCGTGAACTCGTGATCGGGGTCCACGAGATCCTCGTTGGGGTGCTGGTGGTGCAGGACGTTGTGCTTGTGCCGCCAGTACGTCGTCGAGATCGAGGACACCACGCTGAAGCCCAGCCACGTGAGGAGCGCGTTGAGCCAGGGCTTGTCGCTGGTCGCGCCGTGCGCGGAGGTGTGGGCGTTCGTCGCGAGACCCACCGTGCCGAGGAGCACGCCGGCGGCGCCCGCGGCCACCGCGAGCGCGGAGTGCGCCGAGAGCATGAGCACGATGCTCGCGGCGAGCAGGAACGCGAACATCCCCGCCTCCCAAAGGACCTGGCCCGGCCTCTTGCGGTTCAGCCCGAGACGGGCGATCTCCGCGCGTAATTTCTCGAAAGCTTTCTGGGGCTCGGCGAAGGGACGTGCATCCATTCCTCTGTCATACGCGCTTCCACGGCCTTTCGGAAGCCCAATCGTTCGTGAAGAGAACCTGGTACACGGCCCCGTCACTGGCGCGGGCCGCGGCCACCACACAGGCCAGGTAGTACTCGAAGAGGCGCTGGAAGCGGGGCGGATAGCGCGCGGGATCCAGCGAGCGGTGGTTTTCGCGGTAACGCGCCAGCCACCTCTCGCCCGTGGGCGCGTAATGGCGAAGGAGGTTCTCGACGTCGAGAAGCGCCAGACCGTGGCGTTCCAGCTCCCCGGCGATCTCCGAGAGCTTGGGCTGGGAGGAGCCCGGAAAGATGTACTTCTGGATGAACGGATCGTGCACGTTTCGCGAAGCGCCGCAGCCGATGGCGTGCACGAGCGCGAGGCCTCCCGGGCGAAGCAGCGCCGCGATCTTCCGGAAGTAGCCCCGGTACTCGCCCGCGCGGAGGTGCTCGAGCATCCCCACGCTCGCGACCTTGTGGAACGGACCCTCGAGAGAGCGGAAGTCCGCGCAGCGGATCTCGATGCGGTGCTCGAGTCCGGCATCGGCGACCCGCTCTTTCGCCCGGGCCGCGTGCCGCTCGCTGAGCGTGACGCCGACGCCCGAGACGCCGTGGTTCCGTGCCGCGTGGAGGAGGAGCCCGCCGAAGCCGCAGCCGATGTCCACGAGGCGCTCACCCGGGACGAGCCGCAGCTTCTGGCAGACGCGCTCGAGCTTCTGCCGCTGGAGATCCTCGAGGGAGTCCTCACCCGTGAGCGCGTAGCCGCACGAGTAGGTCATCGAGTCGTCGAGGAACGCCTCGAAGAGATCGTCTCCGAGGTCGTAGTGGCTCCTGACGTTCCGGGCGTTCCCGCGCAAGAGGTCGGACACGCGGCGGAAGAGCGCGTGAAAGGCGAGCCGCCCGTCCCGGCCGACGCCCTGATCGACGCGGTTCCGAAGCAGAGCCGTGAGGACGCTTTCGAGAGCGGTTCCCGCGATCGAGACCTTCTCGTCGGCGAAGGCCTCGCCCAGCCCGAGGTTTCCGTACGCGAGGACGGCGGAGAAGGCCGAGAGGTCGTGGAACGCGAGCGTGCCTTCGACGTGGGCCTCGGGTGAGCCGGCGATCGCCGAGCCGCCCGGCCACGTCACCCGGTAGCGCACATCGCGGAGAGACCGGTCGAGGAGCCTGAGGAACGCCGCTCGCGCCCCCTCGCCGCTTCGGCGTTGGTACGCTACGTCCGATTCCCCCAGAAGGAGATCGGCATGTCGCTGCGTGTCCCCGCGCCCTCCGGTGAGCGCACGGTCCTGGACTTCTTCCTTCATGACCTCTCCCGCAAGAGACCGCAGCATGTGGGACACGCCACGAAGGCCGGCGTGAGATGGCTCACCACGGCCGAGCTCTCGCGTGCCGTGGCACACACGTACGACGGATTGCGGAGGCTCGGCATCGGTGCCGGGGACCGCGTGATCCTGCTCTCGGACAACCGGCCCGAGTGGCACATGGCCGATCTCGGCATCCTCGCGAACGGCGCGGTCGTGGTGCCCATCTACGGCACGCTCACGCCCGACCAGGTGGCCTACCAGATCAACGACTCGGGCTCGGTGGCCGCGATCCTCGACACGCGGGCCCAGCTCGACAAGGTGCTCTCCGTCCGCGCGAAGTGCCCCAGCCTGAAACACCTGATCCTCATCGACGGCGAGCCGCCCGAGGGCGTCCTCACGCTCGCGGGCCTCCAGGCCACCGCCGGCCCGGACGCCGAGGAGCGCTTCGCGAAGGCCGCTCCGGGAATCGACCCCGAGAGCCTCATGACCATCATCTACACCTCGGGCACCACCGGCGAGCCCAAGGGCGTGATGCTCACGCACGACAACATCATGCAGAACGCGCTGGCCTCGGTGCCCTCCGTGCCCATGTCCGAGGACAGCGATCTCGCCCTCGAGTTCCTCCCGCTCTGCCACGTGTTCGAGCGGATCATGAGCTACGGCTACATGTGGCGGCGGGTGGACCGCGTGTTCTGCTCGGCGTACGACGTCGCCGAGCTCGTCGCCGGCCTCAGGCCCACGCTCCTCGCGGGGGTGCCGCGCTTCTGGGAGAAGGTCTACGCGAAGGTGCGCGACAAGCTGGCCGCCGCGCCGCCGCTGCGCCGCAAGCTCGCCGAGTGGGCGCTCGCGCAGGGCCGCGCGGCCACGCCCGAACGCGTCGCGGGGCGCGTGCCTTCCGGCCTGTCCCTCGCCATCGCCGACAAGCTCGTCCTCTCGAAGATCCGGCAGGCGCTGGGCGGCCGGCTCAAGATCGCGTTCTCCGGCGGCGCGCCTCTGCCGTACTTCTGCCATGAGTTCTACTGGGCGCTCGGCATTCCCATCCTCGAGGGCTACGGCCTTTCGGAGACCTCGCCCATCGTCACGCTCAGCGCGCCCGGCGCGGTGAAGCTCGGCACCGTGGGAAGGAAGCTCGCGAGCTGCGAGCTCCGGATCGCGCCCGACGGCGAGCTCCTCGTGCGCGGCCCCATCGTGATGAAGGGCTACTGGAACAAGCCCCGGGAGACGGCCGAGGCCATCGACCCGGATGGCTGGTTCCACACGGGCGACATTGCCGAGATCGACGCCGAGGGCTACGTCCGCATCACCGACCGGAAGAAGGACCTCATCGTCACGGCCGGCGGCAAGAAGACGGCGCCCGCGCCCATCGAGGCCGACCTCAAGCGCTGCGCGCTCCTCGACAACGCCGTCGTCATCGGCGACACGCGGGCCTACGTCACGGCGCTCTTCTCGCCCAACATGGAGGAGCTCACGCGGCTCAGCCAGCAGGACCCCGCGTTCGCGGGCACGCAGCCCGCGGACCTCGTGACGCACCCCGAGATCCACGCACGCATCCAGAAGCACGTGGACGGGGTGAACGAGAAGCTCGCGCGCTTCGAGCAGATCAAGAAGTTCGTGCTCGTGAAGGATCCGTTCTCGATCGACTCGGGCCTTCTCACGCCGACGCTCAAGGTGAAGCGCCGCGTCGCCGAGAAGGTCTACGCCGCCGACGTCGAGAAGCTCTACGCAGGCGGGGGTGGAGGCGGGGAGTAGGCGTTCAGATTCCCGGTTTCGTGTTTCCGTCCTCGCCCGCGAGACGGTACTTCTCCACGGCGTCGCGCACGTAGCGCATCTCCTGGAGCGTCGACGTGACGGCGATGCGGGCTTCGGCGATGAGCAGCAGGCTGCCCCAGAGGAGCGCGGCCGAGCCCGAGATGCCGAAGACGAGCGGCACGAACTCCCAGGCCGAGAGCTCGGCCACCGCGACGAGACCGATCGCCATGCTCGTCGCCACGAGGAGCCCGATCGCCACGTAGAAGCTCGTCATCGCGGTCCGGAGGCGCAGCACGCGCTGCGAGAGCCAGCCGAGCTGATCGAGGATGAGCGCGCGCTTGCCGCTCTCGAGCGGCGGCCCGGTCGTGGCGGCCTTCTCGATGGTCTCCGCCAGGCTGCGCACGCGGTCCACGACGCGGGAGAGGCGCGAGGACGTCGAGAAGACCAGCGTCCCGGCGGAGGAGATGAGCACCGCGGGCGTGATCATCGACGTGAGCACGGTGGCTTTGTCCACGCGGCGATCTTCTCAGGAACCGGTCAGCGGTTTGGCAGCGACAGCTGCAAACCGCCTCTCGCCGCGGAGCTTCGCGAAGCGCGGATCGATCAGCATGCGGCGAAGCCCCTCCCGCCCGTCCGCCGCCTTCTCGAGCGCGGACAGCGCCTTGGCTCGGTCACCGGCTCCCCAGTGCGCGAGCGCGAGCGCGGCGGGCGGGACATCGTTCGTCGTCTTCGCGCGATCGAGGAGCTCGCCGACGAGCTTCTTCGCGTCGGCCTTCTTCCCGGCGCCCGCGAGCGCGTGAGCCAGGGACGCGACCTCGAAGGGCCCGCGGGCCGACGCGTCGACCGCGCGGCCCAGCGCGTCGACCGCAGCGGGGTCGCCGGCGGTCCGGCCCTTCGCCTGGAGCGCGAGACCCGTCAGCAGCTCCGCGAACGCGGGGTCCACGCCGGCGACCTTCGCCGCCGCCGCGAGGACCGCGTCGTTCTCCCCCGCCCAGTAGCTCACCAGCGCGCGGGCTCGCGCGACGGCGAGGGAGTCCGGATCGGCCTTGGCGGCCGCGTCCAGGACGGCGCGGGCCTCGTCGAATCGGCCGAGGATCCCGAGAGCCAGGGCGCGGGCCGGGTGCGCGGGAGGCAGGCTCGACAGCGCGGAAGCCGGATCCGGGTCCCGTTCGGCACGGACGAGGGCCAGGGCGGCCTGGGCTTCGACGAGCGAGGGGTCGAGCGCGAGCGCGCGCTCCGCGGCGGCCTTCGCGCCGTCGAGGTCCGCGGCGGACGGCACGGCCCCCCGCACGAGAGCGCGGGCGAGCGCGGCCTGAGCCAAGGCGAACGCGGGCTCCCGTTCCGCGGCCTTCCGGAGCAGCGCCACGTCGTTCGGGGATTCGCCCGCGTTTCCCTTCAGGTAGGAGAGGAACGCCTCGGCGTCCTTCGCCGCGGGCTCGAGCCGCGCGGAGCCCTTGCCGCGGAGCCGCTGGCCGAGCTGGTGCGCGACCTCGGTGTGGAGCGCCAGCGCCTCGGCGAGCGGCTTCCTTTCCACTGCGTGGAGCAGAACCGCGCCGTCGGCGACCCGCAGCAGATCGAGCACGACCTCGAGTACCTCTCCGGTGACGGTCAGGCGGCCCGTCACGACCGCGTCCACCGCGAGCGCCCGGCCCGCGGCGCGCGGCTCCTCGCCGCGCCTCGCGCGGGCAATTTCGAACGCGGGCACCGCGAGCCCGGGGGCCGCCTTCAGGGAACGCGAGAGGGTCTCGGCAAACGCCAAGGGAAGGGACCCCTCTCCCGAAAGCGGCAGCACGGCGACCGAGCCAACCGTCTTCTCGACGGCGCGGTTGCCGCCGCTCACGTACGCGATACCGATTCCGAGCGCGAGGAGGCCGGCGACGATCCAGAGGATCCGCAGCATCTTCTCGGGACCGGCGCCCCCGTCGACGTCGTCCGGATCAGCCATTCTTCCTCCGGTACCCCGTGCGCCGCGTGATCCACGAGACGACCCCCGGGACGACCCGGTTGAGTCCCAGGAACAGCCGCAGCATGAAGGGCGCGGTGATGGTGCGGTCCTCGTCGCGGACGCCCGCGACGAGCGCGGCGGCGGCCTCGTCCGGGGTGAGCGTGGGGACGAGCTTCGAGATCTTCGGGACGCGCTCCTCGGAGCCCGCGTTCGTCGTGAAGTAGTCGCTCGACACCTTGCCGAACGTCGCGAGCGTCACGCCGACTCCCGTTTCCGCGAGGTCTGCCGAGAGCGCCTCGTGGAATCCCCGCATCGCCCAGCGGGCCGCGGCATAGGCCGTCGCGCCCGGCCAGGCGATGAAGCTCACCGGCGACGTGACGTTCACGATACGGCCCGAGCCCCGCGCGAGCATTCCGGGGAGCACCGCGCGGGTCACCCAGAACGCCGCGAAGTACGGCGCGGCCATCATCGAGACGACCTCCTCGGGCGGCGTTTCCTCGGGCGAGAGCCAGCGGCCCGCGCCCGCGTTGTTCACGACCACGGCGGGCACCCCGGCCTCGGCGAGCACGCGCTCCATCGCCGCGCTCACGGCGTGCGGATCGGACAGGTCCACGGCGACCGCGAGCGCCGTTCCCCCCGCCGCCCGCACGGACGCGCCGACCTTCTCGAGCTCGGCCTCCCGGCGCGCGAGGAGGACGACGCGGGCCCCCTCGCGTCCGAACGCGACGGCCGTGGCCGCGCCGATCCCACTGGACGCACCGGTGACGAGGACGGTCTCTCCGCGCAGATTCATGGGCGAAGCGATCGTACCTGTCCCGGTCAGCCCTCGGTGAGGACCGTCCAGCGGATCGTCACGGTCTGGGCCAGCGCGTGCGCCACCACGAGGAGCTTGGCGTACAGCGTCGTCTCCCCGGGGCGCTCGATGCGCACCACGTAGATGTGGCCGATCTTCACCGGCACCGAAGCATTCGGCTTGGGGGTGAGCAGGCGCTCGTGCTCGTGGAGCGGCTGGAGGTCCCGCTCGCCCTTGCGGATGAGGAGCTTCCCGTCCTTGAGGGCGATGGAGACGAAGCCCTGTCCGTTTCCGACGGATTCGCGGAAGCCGTAGCGGGCCGCGATCTCGAGCGGGTCGCCGAGGTCCACGATCGCGCCCTTCTCGAGGCCCTGGATGCCGGTGACGAGCTGGTCGGGCAGCGTGCGGAACGACAGGTGGCTGCAGACGTTGGCGACCCGCTGGTTCGTGATGGCCGTGCCGTAGGCCCCGCTCGTGAGGCAGAGCGTGCCCGCGAGCGCGTCGAGGCCGTAGAGCGTCGTCACGGTCCTCAGGTCGTCCGCCGGGGCCGGCCGGGCGAGAGCCGCCGCGAGGGCGAATCCGAGCAGGGCGGCCTTCCTCACGGCGTCTGCGTCATCGTCTGCCCGGGCACGGTGATGCTGATGACGCCGCCCCACATGCACATGCACTTCGACGTGACGTTCAGCGCGGGCATGTTGTTGATCGTGAGACCCACGGCACCGGGAACCCAGGGCGCCGTCGTCGCGGGCACGCACGGCATCGGCGTGAAGACGCCCAGCGCCGCGGCCGTGGCCGAGATCACCACGGGATTCGAGGGCGACATGCACATCCCGAAGGGAGGGATGTTCGCGATCGGCGCGAAGTCCATGATCGTGCCCGCGGGCGGGCCGCC
>JAEUQS010000262.1 GCA_016789625.1 Acidobacteriota bacterium
GACGGCCGTGCTGTCTCACGACGGCCGGCTCCTCGCGTACGAGTCCGACGAGCTGGACGGTCTCGTGCAGGTTCACGTGGCGGCGTTTCCGGGGGGTGACCAGAAGGTGCGCGCGTCGGCGAACGGGGTGCGCTGGCCGGCGTTCGCGAAGGACGGCACGCTGTTCTTCTGGGACACCACGGTGCTGCGCCTCTCCTCGGTGGTCACGCGCGTCGAGGGCGGGACGCTCGCCGTCTCGGGCGAGGGACCGGTCTTCCCCGGGGAGGGCGCGCCGGATTTCTCGACGCTCATGCTGTCGGGCACCGCGCGTTACGACGTGCCCCCTCCCGCCGACAGGTTTCTCGTCCTCGAGCGGCATGTGGTGTCGGTGACGAAGCCGTTCGCGCGCCCGGTGCTCCTCCTCGGCCTGCGCAATCCCATGCGTCCCACATGAGGAGCCCGGCGGATTCGGGCCGGCTCGACGCGCTCTTCGTCGCGGCCCTGGATCTCTCGGGAGAGGCCCGCGCCGCGTTCATCGCCAAAGAGTGCGCCGGAGAGCCGGGGCTCGAGGAGCGCCTCCAGGAGCTGATCCGGCTCGCCGAGTCGGATGCGGTGCTGTCTGCCTCGATGCAGCGCCAAACGGATCCCAGCGCTCATCCGGCTGCACCCGGACCGCCCCTCGCGCCGGGCAGCATCCTGGGACGCTACGAGATCCGCGAGGTGCTGGGCTCCGGTGGACAGGGTCACGTCTACTGTGCGCTCGACCCGTCTCTCGATCGCGAGGTCGCGATCAAGGCGCTCGCGGGAGCATTCCAGGGAGACCCGGCGAACCTCCGGCGCTTCGAGCGCGAGGCCCGCGTTCTGGCCGCTCTGAGCCATCCGAACATCGCCGCGATCTACGGTTTCGAGCGAATCGACGGAGCGCCCTACCTCGTGCTCGAGAAGATCGACGGCGGAACGCTCGCGCAGCGCATCGCGCGAGGCCCGTTACCCGTGAGGGAGGCTCTGACCATCGCGATCCAGGTGGCCGAGGGCCTCGCGGAAGCGCACGGCAAGGAGGTCGTCCACAGAGATCTCAAGCCCTCGAACGTGATGCTGTCGCCCGAGGGCCGCGTGAAGCTCGTGGACTTCGGCCTCGCCAAGAGCACGGCCACGCGCACGCGGTCGGTCTCGTCGAACCTCACGACGATGGTCGGGGCCGTGGTGGGCACGGCGCCCTACATGAGCCCCGAGCAGATCCAGGGCGACGAGGTGGATGCCCGCACGGATCTGTGGGCGTTCGGCTGTCTCGTTTACGAGATGCTCACGGGGCGTCCGGCATTCTCCGGTCGCACGCTGGCCGAGGTCGTCGCGGCGGTGCTGCGCGACGAGCCGGATCTCGCGGCGCTGCCCGGCGCGACGCCGCCCGAGCTCCGCAAGGTGATCGAGCGGTGCCTTCGCAAGGACCCGAACCATCGGCTCCGGTCGATCTCCGACGTGCGGATCGAGCTCGTGGACGTGCTCGCCGGAGCGTCGGTGCCGATGCTGCGGGATTCCGGCGCCACGCCCGCTCCGGTGAAGTCTCCGGCCCGGTC
>JAEUQS010000270.1 GCA_016789625.1 Acidobacteriota bacterium
CGTCGCGGGATTCTACGGACCGCCCCGCAGGGATGGTTCAGAGCACCTCGACCTCGGGCACGAGCTCGACGCCGAACCGCTCCCGCACGGCGGCCTGCATCTCGGCCATGAGCGCCCGCACGTCGGCCGCCGTGGCGCCGCCCAGGTTCACGATGACGTTCGCATGCACCTCGGAGATCTGCGCCGCGCCCACCTGACGGCCCTTCAGGCCGCAGGCTTCGAGGAGCTTCCCCGCGTACCGCCCCTCGGGGTTCTTGAAGATCGAGCCCGCGTTGGGCTTCTTGGGAAGCGCGTTCCGGCGCTTCTCCGTGACCTCGCGAAAGCGCGCGTCGACTTCCTCTTTCGGCCGCGACTCGAGCTCGAGGACCCCGGCCGTCACGATGTCCGTTCGCTCCATCAGCTCGGTCCACCGGTATCCCCAGCGGATGCTCTTCGCGTCCACGCGGCTCACGTCTCCGGTTCGCGACACGAGCTCGATCTCCCGAAGCACGTCGAAGATCTCGCCGCCGTAGGCCCCGGCGTTGATGCGGATCGCGCCGCCCACCGAGGAGGGGATCCCCGAGAGGTTCTCGAGGCCCTTGAGACCCGCGTTCTTCGTGAGGACGGCGAGGGACATGAGCGAGGCCCCGCCGCCGGCGTGCACGACGTTCCCGTCGATGACGACCTTCGAGAAGTCGCCCGCGAGCACGAACGCGACGCCCGGAAAGCCCGCGTCGGGAACGAGGATGTTGGAGCCCTTGCCGAGCGGCAGCACGGGCAACCCGCGCTCCGCCGCGAACCGCAGCAGCGCGGCGAGCGCGGACGTGTCCTCGACCTCCGCGAACACTCTCGCCGGGCCGCCGATGCGCAGCGTCGTGCGGCCCTCGAGAGGATGGTTCTCGCGCAGCACGACGCGCTCGCCCGCAAGCGGGGTCAGGTCGAGCGTCACCGCATCCCCCACAGAACGGCCCCCAGAAGCAGTCCGACGATCGCGCCGCCGAGGAGGTCGTCGGCCATCACGCCCAGCCCGCCCGGGAGGGCTTCCGCACGGCCCACGGGGCCCGGCTTCCAAACGTCGATCACGCGGAACAGAAAGAACGCCGCGAACGCCCAGGCCAGGAACCTCATCGACAGCCAGGGCTGGGGAACGAGCAGCACGACGGGGAGATACGCCAGCGCCTGCCCGGCCACCTCGTCGATGACGATCTCGCCCGGATCGCCGATCCCGCGGGACTTCACCAGCCGGTCGGAGGCCCAGATGCCCAGCACGGCGGCGAGGATCGCGAACGCGAGGAGTGCCCAGACGCCTCCGGCCAGCCAGGCGAGGTGGGCGGCCACGAGGCCGGCCGCACTCCCCGCGGTGCCCGAGGCGAAGGGAAAGAAGCCCGCGCCGAGGAACGTCGCGATGAGGAGCGCGAGCGGCTCGTCGCGCCAGACTTCCGCCCACGTACGCCGAGCTTGCGCCCCGCGAATTTTCGCCATATAGTTCGCATTGTCCTTCCTGCGGGCGTGGCGCCCGGTCCCTTTCCCGCATTCAGATTCCCGGCCGAAGAACGAGAACGTCGCGAACGACGAAAGCACCACGCGAACGGTGGTTTTGCGGCGAGAGCCGCATCCATCCCCGCGCTGAGAACTATCATCCGCCCTCTTTTGGGGTTTTTTGGGAAAGCGAGGACCCTTACATGGTCGAAATCACACGCGAAGTCCCCAGCAAGGAAAAGCTCAAGGCTCTCGAGCAGGCCGTCCAGCAGATCGACCGCCAGTTCGGCAAGGGCGCGCTCGTGCGGCTGGGAGACAAGCCCGTCGAGCAGATCCAGTTCATCTCCACCGGCTCCATCGCCGTCGACGCGGCGCTGGGCATCGGGGGCGTCCCCCGCGGGCGCGTCATGGAGATCTTCGGACCCGAGTCGTCGGGCAAGACGACCCTCACGCTCCACATCATCGCGGAGGCGCAGAAGAAGGGCGGGCTCGCCGCCTTCATCGACGCCGAGCACGCGCTGGACGCCGAGTACGCCCGCAAGCTGGGTGTCGACGTCGACAACCTCATGGTCTCGCAGCCCGACTCGGGCGAGCAGGCCCTCGAGATCGCCGAGGCGCTCGTGCGCTCCGCCGCGGTCGACGTCGTCGTCATCGACTCCGTCGCCGCGCTCGTGCCCAAGGCCGAGCTGGAAGGCGACATGGGAGACGCGATGGTCGGCGTCCAGGCGCGCCTCATGTCGCAGGCGCTCCGCAAGCTCACCGCCGTGACGTCCAAGAGCAAGACCACGCTCATCTTCATCAACCAGATCCGCGAGAAGATCGGCGTCATGTTCGGCAGCCCGGAGACCACGACGGGCGGCCGCGCGCTCAAGTTCTACGCCTCGGTGCGCATCGACATCCGGCGGATGAATGCCATCAAGGACGGCGAAGAGGTCGTGGGC
Organism: Acidobacteriota bacterium; assembly: GCA_016789625.1. Lineage (GTDB taxonomy): Bacteria > Acidobacteriota > Thermoanaerobaculia > UBA5066 > UBA5066 > JAEUQS01. The sequence goes on from JAEUQS010000270.1 coordinate 2,400, forward strand.
AGCCGCACCAAGGTCAAGATCGTCAAGAACAAGGTCGCTCCCCCGTTCAAGAACGCCGAATTCGATATCGCGTACGGCGAAGGCATCTCGAAGCTCGGCGAGCTCATCGACATCGGCACGGAGATGCGGCTCGTGGAGAAGTCGGGCTCCTGGTTCAGCTACGGCGACCTCCGCATCGGGCAGGGCCGCGACAACTCCAAGAACTTCCTGCGGGACAACCCCGACATCGCGAACGAGCTGGAGCTCAAGATCCGGGGCCGCCTCGGGCTGCCCACGGGCGAAGTGCTCGCGGGCGCCGAGGAACCCTCCGCGGGCATCGCCAACGTGAAGGTTCCGGAGAAGCGGCAGCGGTAGACAACCTGGCCGGGGGCCTGGGGGAATCGAGAAACCCCCAGTTCAAACAAGCCCCGGTGGGGGGCCTGGGGGGATCGAGAAACCCCCAGGTTCAAATCTAGAGCGGGCCTCACGGCCCGCTTTTCGCTTGTAGGCCCGGCGTGATCGCCTTTACAGGACGTTTCTGCACGCATTCCTACAATCCGCGCTCGATGCACCGCTTCCTGCGCCCCTTCGCCGCCCTGCTCTTCCTTTCCTCCCTCGCTCTCGCCGAGACGGAGGGTCGGAAGCCGCCCGAGACCTATCTGGGCCCCTATGTCGTCGTGGCACCTCAGGATCCGCGACTCGCGGCGCTGGGAACGCTGCCCTCGAGCCTCGCCCCCGGCCCGAACGCCGCGGGCGTTCTCCTCGAGGTGCCACCTCCCTTCGGCGACGAGGGCCTCCGTGAGACGGTGCGGCTGCTCGTGAAGAACGCGCACGCCGCCGGCCGCAAGGCCGGGCTCTGGATCTCGCTGCCCGAGGTCGCCGCGCCGGCCTCCGACCGCGCCGCCGAGGCCGCGAACGCCGAATCGCTGGTCCCCGGATTGGGGCGCCTGCTGGAGGCCTCGGCCGGACTCGACCTCGTCGCCCTGGCCCTGCCCGAGCAGTCCTCGGACGCCAGCGGCATCGCCGGCCGGCGCTTCCTCGTTCGAAAGGTCGCTGCCGAGGTCCGCGCGCGGAGCCCGAAAGCGCGCATCGCGCTCGTGTTCGCGGCCGGGCCCGACGGCCTGTTCGCGCCGGCCACCTCACGCGTCCTCGACGAGGAGATCGCCGCCTTCGTCGACGTCGTCGGCCTCACGGCCTCTCCCCGCATCAGCGGCGAAGCGCTTCGGACCGCCGCGGACGCGCTCTCCTTCGGGCGCCCGCTCCTCGTGCGCGTTCCCTCGCTGGACTCGCCCGATGCGCTCGTCGCCCTGGCCGGCCGCCTCGCGGCCTTCGGGGTGCCGCACGTCGCGGCCCCGCTCGCGAGCAAACCCGAAACCGATATCGCCCTCGATCGCCTCGGCCGTCTCCTCGACGACGACGCGGCGCGCGACGGACGCTCCGTGACGGCGACCCTGGCGGCGGGCACGCCCCTTCCCGCGTTCCGCGTCGTGGCCGGTGTGGACCTCGGCGGCCTCGTCGTCGTGCCCGCCACCGACGCCGCCCTGGCGCCCGCCCGCGGCCCGGTCAGCCTCGCCCTGGACGCGCCGTCGTACGCGCGGGCCGAGATCACCGAGCTCGCGACCGGCCGCTCCCGCGCGTTCGACATCCCGCTCACGAAAGACGGCCCGACGCTCACGCTCTCGACGGCCACGGGCTCCCTCGCCGTGAGGCTCACCGCCCGCGAGAAGGCTCCTGCCGACGCCACCAAGGCCGCGTCGGGCGTCACCGCGGTGCGGGGCCTCACCGCCGAGGAGATCCTCGCCCGCCACCAGACCTGGCGCGCCGCCCGCGACGCGCGCTGGTCGCGCCTCTCGGCCCGCAACCAGACGACGCTCAACTTCCGCTTCGCGAACCTCACCACGACGCTCGACTACACGCTCTCGGGTCCGTTCTTCTTCGAGAAGGGCGCGGGCTACGACTGGGTGTGGCAGGAGGCGTACTTCAACGGCGTGAAGTGGAAGGGCAAGAAGGTCCCCGAGCTGCCGCTCATCCAGCCCGAGAAGGTCACCGAGGTGCCGCTCGCGCTCACGTTCAACGACAGCTACCGCTACGAGCTCGAGAAGGAAGCCGTCGTCGACGGCGTGAGCTGCTACGTGCTGCGGTTCGAGCCCCGGGAAGGGTCGAAAGAGAAGATCCTCTACCAGGGCCGCGTGCACGTGGCGAAAGACGATTTCGCGCTGGTGCGCGCCGAGACCCGCCAGCTGGGCCTCTCGGGCGAGGT
>JAEUQS010000271.1 GCA_016789625.1 Acidobacteriota bacterium
ATGACTGGGTTCCCCGAACACTTCAGTTCGGGATGCGGAGGCGCTGCCCGGGCTTGATCAGGTTGGGGTCCGTGAGGGTGTCTCTGTTGGCCTCGAAGATCTTCATGTAGAGGTTGGCGTTCCCCAGGTACTTCTTCGCGAGGGCCGAGAGCGTGTCGCCCTTGACCACTTCGTGGATCCGTTCCGTGGGCTCCGGCGGGGCCGGTGCCGGGTCGATGATGACCGGCCGCGTGACGTCGGTGAGGGAGCCGGCCGAGGGAACCTGGGGCCCGGCAGCCGCGGCGGGCGCGGCCTCCACCCGGATCAGGTTGAACGTCTGGTGCGTCTCGACGAGCTCGTTGAAGGCCTGCATCACGGCGTTCTTGAGCGCCATGTTGGGGACCACGCCGCGCAGCGTCACGTCCTCGCCCGCGATCTCCGCGTCGAGCTGGGCCTGAGGGAACTTCCCCCGGATCGTGGCGAGAGCGGCCTGGACCTTCTCCTCGAACGACTTACCGAAAAGCGACATGAATCCTCCTGGCCAGTTCGCGGCCCGGCCGCATTCTATTCAGCGGCCGTGAACTCGACGACCTTGAGCAGGTCCCCGCCCGGATCCAGCGTGATCCCCGCGACCGGCTTCCGCTCCGGGAGCGGCACGGCGAACGTCTGGGTGCGCTCGGTGAGGTCCAGGACGACCTCGCGCTGGCTGCCGTCGCCGAACCGCACGAGGACGCGCAGAGGAGTCACGTAGTGGTTGCGGTCGGAGGCGGCCGCCACCGGGTGCACGATGGCGTGCGTCTGGGTCTGGGTGACCGTGACCGACAGCGAGTCGAGCGACGCGCTCGCGCGATACGTGGCTCTCAGAACGACCCGGAACGGCGTCTCGATCCACTGGTCGAAGTGCTGCTTGAGGTCGAGCCCCGAGATCTCCTCGAAGGCCGCGCGCAGATCCTTCCGCGAGGCGCTGCCGTTCCGATGCCGCTCCGAGTAGAGCCGCAGCGTCCTGAAGAAGGCCTCGTCGCCGACGACCTTGCGCAGCATGTGGAGCGAGAAGCCCCCTTTGTTGTAGATCGCGCCCGAGTACTGGAACGGGTTCGTCGCCGACGCGACCACGCTCCGCCCCAGCGCTCCGTTGTAGAGCCCGTCGTCGTAGGCCCGGGTGAGCCGCGCGCCCGCCGGCTCGCCGGTGACGCGCTCCTGATAGAGCACCTCGGAATACGTCGCGAAGCCCTCGTTCAGGAAGATGTCGTCCCAGGTGCGCATCGTGACCTGATCGCCCCACCATTGGTGTCCCAGCTCGTGCACGAGGAGGTTCGTGAGGTTGCGGTTGGGGTCGAGGAGCAGCATCGATCCGATCGAGGTCATCGACGGGTGCTCCATGCCTCCCGAGAAATGCGATTCCACGATGCCGTACTTCGTGTCGAGGTACGGGTAGTCGCCGAAGAGGTCGGACAGCACGCTCAGGTGCTGGCGGAATCCGGCGTGCCGCGCGACGTTCAGATCGCGCGACTGGGGGAGAAAGTACGACGTGATCGGCATCGTGATGCCGGAGCTGCTCGTGAACGTGTCCTCGAGCGTCACGTACGGCGCCACGTTGAGGGAGACGAGGTACGTGGGGATCGACTGCGGCAGCTTCCACGTGAACGTGCGCTCGCCGTTCTCACCGGGCGTCTCGGTGACGAGCCCCGCGGACGCCGCCACGTAGCCGGCGGGGACGGTCGCATGCACCGTCACCATCGCGCGGTCGGCCGGGTCGTCCACGCAGGGGAACAGCGTGCGCGCGCCGAACGGCTCCGAGAGGCTCGTCGCGGCGTAGCCCCGCGCGTGGGTCCAGAACGTGAGGGATCCGCCCGTGGGCGGCACGCCGCGATAGGAGATCGAGATCGTGGCGCGCTCCTCGGAGGAGAGCGGCGGGTCGAACGGCACGGTGACGAGGTTCGTCGTGCGCGAGGCCGTCACGGCGGCGCCCCGGACCTTCACCTCGAGGAGCGTGTAGGCGTCGCTGAAGTCGAGGGTCAGCGAGCGGGTCCCCGTGGCCACGGCCGAAACCCGGAGCACGGCCGTGCCCTCGAGCTGGCGCACGGCGGGATCGAGACGGAAGGACAGATCGTAGGAGAGGATGTCCGCTCCGCGGTCGTAGCCCTCGCCGTAGGGCGGGCGCGCGGCGCGGATCCCGGCGGTCCTCAGAGCCTCGAGCTGCGCGCTCAGCGCCTGCCTCTTGGCATGGGATTCCTCGTGCTCGAAGAACGTCGCCCGGCTCTCGAGCACGTCGCGTACGGCCGAGACCGTGGGCGGCGCGACGATTGCGGCGCAGAGGAGGGAGCCGGCGAGAACCCGATATCGCATTGTCAGGAGCCCCCCGCGGCGCCGGAGGACGCCGCGCTCACGGACCCGGCGGGCGCGGCCCTTTCCACGGCGCATCCGGCCGACGCGTACGCGCCGGTGCCGCCCAGAACGTCCGA
>JAEUQS010000286.1 GCA_016789625.1 Acidobacteriota bacterium
GAACGAGGAGCCCGCGCCCCGTGGGCTCGGCGCGGAAGGCCACGATGGGGAAGAAGTCGGCCCCGTCGTCGAGCGGCAGCCTCGCGAGAACCGTGGGCAGCCCGAAGCGCGCGCGCCGCCGCGCGAGGCGCACCGCGGCCGCGAGCCTGCGGGCCGCGGGCCCCGAGGCGTCGCTCAGCGGCCGGCCGGACTCGGGCATGCCGGGCACGTTTCGAAAGAACCGGCCCGAGACCTCGAGGATGCCGGGGGCGCTCACCAGCGCGCCGTGGCTCTCGGCCTCCGCCGGGGCCCTTTCGGGATCTCGCCTCACCCGCGCGAGCGAGAGACGCCAGGAGAGCAACCGGATCCCGGTGATCGACAGGCCCACCGCGGCGCCGGCCAGCGAGCTGAGGAAGAGCGTGAGAAGCACGCCCATCGGGCCGAGCAGCGCCCCCAGCATGCCCAGCATCTTGACGTCGCCGAGCCCCATGCCCTCGAAGCCCGTGAGGCGCTCCCAGCCCACGCGCACCGCCATGAGGAAGCCGGCCCCGAGCAGAGCGCCCAGCGCGGCCTCGGCGAAGGCGCTTCGAGAGAGCGACGCCGGCCGCGAGAAGAGGTCGGCCGCGAGCGAGACGAAGAGGCCGAGGCCCAGCGTCCCGAGCGTGACCTCGTCGGGCAGGATGCGCCACTCCAGATCGGTCGCCACGAGGATGACCCCCGAAGCCAGGAGCAGAGCCGCCCTCACGGTGTCGAGCGTCGGCCCGTAGAGAAGATAGGCGGCCAGGAAGAGCAGAGCGACGAGCGCCTCGACGAGCGGATAGCGGACGGAGATGGGCATCCGGCAGAACCTGCAGCGCCCGCGGAGGAGGATCCACCCGAGAACCGGGACGTTGTCGCGCGGAGAGACGGGCTTGCCGCAACCCGGGCAGCGGGAGGGCGGAGAGACGATCGACTCGTTCCTCGGAAGGCGATGGATGCACACGTTCGCGAAGGACCCGACGACGCCTCCGAGCGCCAGGCTGAAGAGCGCGAAGATGGTGTTTTCGGTCATGTGCCCTCCGCAGGCCGCGCCCGGGACACGGGCGGCCGGGCCGAGAGCCACACCACGAGGAGGAGGCCCGCGGAGAGGGCCGTGAGGAGAACGCCGGCGCCGAAGCCCTGCGGGCGATAGCGCAGCACGACGCGATGCGTTCCCGGCCCGAGCGGCAGGCCCGAGAGCGCGATGAACGTGCGGTGCAGCACGACGGGAGCGCCGTCCACCTCGGCGGTCCAGCCGGGATCGTAGGACCTCGTGAGCACCAGAAACGCGTTCGAGGAGACCGTCGCCGTGAGCTCCATCTCCTCGGGCGTCTCCCGCGCCACCGAGACGAGCCCGAAGCTCCTTGCGTCCGGGCTCTTCGGAGCCGTGCCGAACGAGATCGGCTGCGCCGGAAGCGCCGCGCGGGACTCCGGCCCCGTCAGTGCCACGGACTCGGGTGAGAACGCCCGGTCCCGCAGGGTCGCGGCCACCTCGTCGTCCGTCGCGGCGCGCGCGCTTCGCGCGATGAACGCGCGGCCCATCGCCCCGTCCAGCGTGAACAGTCCAATCGCCGCCGTGCGGGCGACCAGCCTCGCTTCGGGAAACGAGGGTGGGTAAGGCGTCAGCAGGTGCCTCGTATCCACGAGGCCCAGAGTCCGGGCCGCCGACCCTCCCGTGAGAGCGACGGCGAGAAGACGGGCTCTGCGGGGAGAGCCGATCGGCGAGGCCGAGCCCACGGTCGGAACTCCCGCCGTGAGATTGTGGTATCCGCCGAGCAGCGCGTGGAGCCGGCCGGGCGTGTTCTCGGTCCAGCCCGCGCCGTCGTCGTAGAGCCAGCTCATGAGGAGCGGTCTGTCGATCGCGCTCGTGAAGAGCCGGCCCGCTCCCGCGGCGCGCGCGCTGAGGATCGCGGGCCTCCCATGCACCGAATCGGCCGGGACGCTCGCAAGCGGCTCCTGCGCGACGAGGGGAGAGAACAGCAACAGGCACAGCACGGCGAACGTGGCCAGCCTCTGGAGGGGCGGCGTCGGGCGCCGGGCGGCGAGGACGAGAGCGAGCGCCCCCACCAGCGCGCCGGCCCAGAGCGAGGCGGAGGCCCCCAGATCCCTCTGCGCGATCCCGCCCCGGAGCGCGACGAGCAGGAGGACGACGGCGAGCGCACCGACGAGAGAGGCCCAGACGAGAAGACCGCGATCCCGGCCCGGCGTCTCGTCGTCCGGGCGCTGGGCCCGTCCATAGAGCCAGCCGTCGAGTCCCGCGCCGGCCGCGAAGGACATCGCGAAATGCGCAAACACGAACCAGCGGGCAGGAAACCTGAGCCCTTTGAGAAGACCCGCGTCGAAGAGAGCCGGTGCGAGACCTCCCTCCGGGCCGAGGGCCATCAGCGCCCCCGCCGCGCCCAGGACTGCGAGGAAGCACAGGAGACCGCGCCGGCCCGGAAAGCCCGCGGGCGCCGCCATCGCGAGCACCAGGACGAGGGGCGTCATCCCGAGAGTGATCAGGTAGCCGCCCCGCAGGGCAGGTGCCGCGCCCCGGAGGACTTCCAGCTTCGGGGCGAGCACCAGATCCCCGAGCTCGTCGGCGCTCACGGCCCGGCCGAGCGCCTCTTCGCGCGTGACCGTCTCGGTTCGGCCCTGATCGCGCACGTAGAAAGCAAAAGGAACGAGTGCGGCGGCCGAGAGTCCCACCGCGAGGAGGGTTGCCGGGGCCAGCCGGAAGACGGCCTCCTGCGCCGCGACACCTGGTCCCTGCTCTCCCTCGTTCCGGAAGATGAGCGCCGCCAGGCAGGCCGAGAGGATGCCGGCTGCCGCGAGAGCGGGCTCCCCCGCCAGGAACGCCAAGGCACCGGCCAGAGCCAGGCCGTGGATTCCATGCCCCCGGACAGCCCGGCGGGCGAGCGCGAAGAGCCACGGCAGGTACGCCGCCGTGCAAGCGTTGTTGTAGACGGGGAGGAGGGAGAGGAACGCACCGCCGCCGGCGAAGACCAGGCCTCCCGCGATGGCTGCCCGGCGCGACGAGCCCAGTCCCGAGAGGAGGGCCGCCATCCCGCTCGCCGCGATCGCGAGATGCACCGCGATGCCTGCGAGAGGTCCCCAGGGCCAGGGGAGGTGGAACGGCAGGTCTCCCGGGTAGAAGACCCCGCTCTGGAGCTGCGCCAGCCAGGGCTCTCCGAGCCCGGACAGCGGATTCCAGAACGGGACGCCGGTTCCGGACGCCCACCGGTCTGCCGTGTAGGTCTTCATCGGCCAGAAGAAGTCGGCCTGGTCTCCTCGTGCCGGAACCCGCGTGCCCCCGAGACACGGAAACAGGAGAAGCGCGGCGAGGAGGAGACCCGAGGCGGCCGCGAGGAGCGGCGACGACTTCACGGGGCGGGCCGCCGTCTGCGATCTCGGAGCACGTCCGCGGAGGATACCTCCCGGTCTCCCCCGTGGGGGGCCTGGGGGGATCGAGAAACCCCCAGGATCACCATCGAGAAACCCCCAGGATCAAGGCTCTCTCCCGGTGGGGGGCCTGGGGGGATCGAGAAACCCCCAGGATCACTATCGAGAAACCCCCAGGATCAAGGCTCTCTCCCGGTGGGGGGCCTGGGGGGATCGAGAAACCCCCAGGATCACTTCAGTTCTGCGCGCCCTCCGGGTACTGCACGAACTGGCCGTTGGTGAAGATGATGTCGTTGTTGAAATTGGTCGTCGCTCCGCCCCCCCCGATGAGCCCCTCGGCAACGCCGTTGCGCGCACCGGAGAGGATCACGTACTCCGAGTTGCCGTTGTACGCGCTGTAGAGGAGGAAGGAACCCCAGCCGTCGTTGAGGGGGAGCTTGCGGGCGTACGTCGGCTCGAGGCCCGCGCGGGCCGTCGTCGACGTCACCGGGGTGGAGGGCGTTCCGGGTATGGAGGCCGCGGCGGCGGGATAGCGGTTGAAATCGGTGTTGTAGGATTCGAGGGCGGTCCCGAAGGTGCGCATGTCGCCCATGGTCTTCTTCTGTTTCGCCCGCTCCACGGCCGAGAGCAGGTTGAGGACCGCGATGGAGACGATGATGCCGATGATCGCCACGACGATCAAAAGCTCGATGAGCGTGAACCCCCTCAGATTCCGTTTCATGTGCGCCCCTCCACCGCCCGTTACTCAAAGTACGTGCCGTCGTCCGGGCGACCGATGATTCGGCGCGCCGGGTTCGTTTTCGGGCCGGAGGGCCTATCGGAAAAACCCAAAATGAAAAGGCCCCCTTTCGGGGGCCTTTCGAGACGGGCCGTGAGGTCCGAATCGGGAGATTAGTTCTGAGCGCCTTCCGGGTACTGGACGAACTGACCGTTCGTGAACACGATGTCCGCGTTGAAGTCGGTCGTCGGGCCGCCGGAGTAGGCGGAGGTGGCGCCGTTGCGGCCGGCGGAGAAGATCACGTACTCGCTGTTGTTGAGGAAGACTCCGTAGAGGAGCGGGGAGCTCCAGCCGTCGAGGGTGGGAAGCTTCTTGATGTACGTGGGCTCGAGGGAATTGGTGACCGTAGCGGTGATCGCAGCCGACGGCGTCCCCGCGATGGACGCGGCAGCGGCCGGATAGCGGTTGTAGTCGACCGCGTAGGACTCGGCAGCCGTGCCGATGGAGCGCATGTCGCCCATGGTCTTCTTCTGCTTGGCGCGCTGGATCGCGTTGAGCAGGTTGGGGATGGCAATGGCCACGATGATGCCGATGATCGCGACGACGATCAGCAGCTCGATGAGAGTGAAACCCTTCCGATTCTTGTTCATGTAACAACCTCCTCCCGACAGCGTTTCAAGATCGGTGCCACCGGAAGTGCTCATTTTCCCGGCGGATTCCCGGCCGAGGTACCAATAATTGTCAGTTTGATCCGGCTTCGACGACCAGAAAGCGCCGCCCTCGCCCGTCGCGATCGGGGCTGCCGATCCAAAGGGACGGGAAACCGGCAGGCTTCTCCCCTACAATCTCCGCCGCGTGATCCCCAAACCGCCCTTCCTGTCCGACCTCGATATCGCTCGGGAGCTCTCGGAGTTCGAGAGCCTGAAGCCCAAGCTGCTCGAGGTGTGGGACGCCATCTCGCTCCGCGACGAGGAGCCCCACACCTCCGTGGTGGTCCCGTCGCTCACGCTCGACCAGTCGGAGCTCCGGAAGCTCGAGGGGGCCCCCTTCTACGAGGAGCGGCTTCTGTTCCTTCTCATCCGGCTCAGGAACCCCAGGGCCCGGGTGGTGTTCGTGACCTCCCAGCCGGTCCATCCGCTGATCCTCGAGTACTACTTCCAGCTCCTCGTGGGAATCCCGGCGAGCCATGCCCGCGCGCGCCTCACGATGCTCTGCGCCTACGACTCCTCTCCGCGGTCGCTCACCGAGAAGATCCTGGAGAGGCCTCGGCTCATCGAGCGCATCCGGGCCGGGATCCCCGAGAAGAACCGCTCCTACCTGACGGTCTTCAACTCCACACCGCTCGAGAGGAAGCTCGCGGTGCTGCTGGGTATTCCGCTCAACGGCGTGGACCCGGCGCTGATCCACCTGGGGACGAAGTCCGGCTGCCGCAAGGTGTTCCGGGAAGCGGGCGTCAGCCTTCCCGAGGGGCACGAGGATCTGAAGACCGAGGACGACGTCGTGGCCGCGCTCTCGGACCTCAAGGAGAGAAAGCCCGCCCTTCGCAAGGCCGTCGTGAAGCTCAACGACAGCTTCTCGGGGGAAGGGAACGCTCTGTTCCGGTATCCCGCCGAGTCCACGAAGCGCAGCGATCTGAGGTCCGCCCTTTCGCAGATCGAGTTCTCGGTTTCCTCCGAGACCTACGACGACTACTTCCGCAAGTACGAACGCATGGGCGGCATCGTCGAGGAGTGGCTCGAGGGGGACGAGAAGCACTCGCCTTCGATCCAGATGCGGTGCGATCCGCACGGAAGCGTCATTCCCATCTCGACTCACGACCAGATCCTCGGCGGACCGAGCGGACAGGTCTTCCTGGGCTGTTTCTTCCCGGCCCGGGACGACTATCGGCTCAAGATCCAGGAGGCCGGCCAGGCCATCGGAAGAGTCCTCGCCTCGTACGGCGTGGTCAGTCGCTTCGCCATCGACTTTCTGGCCGTGCGAAACCGCGGCGAAAGCGAGTTCGACATCCAGGCGCTCGAGATCAACCTCCGCATGGGAGGGACGACCCATCCCTTCCTCGCGCTGCAGTTCATCACGGGCGGCCAGCTGGATCCCGCCACCGGTCTCTTCGTCTCGCCGCGGGGGCTCACGAAGTACTACCGCGCGACCGACAACCTGAAGTCCGAGGCGTACCGGGGATTGATGCCCGAGGACCTCATCGAGATCCTCACGATCAACGGGATGCACTACAGCTTCAACACCGAGTCGGGCGTCCTCTTCCATCTCATCGGCGCGCTCTCCGAGTTCGGCAAGGTGGGGATGACGGCCTTCGGCAACAGCCCGGACGAAGTCGAGAAGCTCTACTCGAAGACCCTGCAGATCCTGGACCGCGAAACCCGCTACGGGCGCTGAGGATCGCCGCCGAGGTCCTTCTCGAGGGCGCTCAGGATCCCGGCCGCGGGCGCCTCCGGCACGATTCCCGATCGGCGGAAAGCCAGGACGATGGTGCGCGCGGTCTCCCGGTCCCCCCGCCGCATGCCATCGATCGCGTAGTCGAGAGCGAGGCCGGTGAAGTCGGGATAGCCCGCGAGGGCCGTCCCGATTCCCTGCACGGCGCCCTCCCGATCTCTCCGGGAGAGAGCGGCGACGCCCAGCACCCAGTGAGCCCGCGCGTTTCCCGGGTAGTCCCGGACGACGGCCGCGAAAAAAGTCTCCTCCGTCCGGAAGTCGGGAATCCGTCGCCAGATGCGGGCGGCTCCCAGCAGGCAGGCCGAGATCGCGACGAGGGCGACGATCCGTCGCCCTCCGCCTTCGCGCCCGCTCGCGGCCGCGCCGACGGCCGCGCCGACGGCGGCAGCCACCGCGATCAGGAACCCGGCGACGGGAACCGTGAGCAGCCGCTCGGCAAAGGCCGTTCCGTGGACGAACAGGATGTTCGAGAACGGCAGGTACGCGGCCAGGAGCCACGCGATTCCGAGGCTCACCAGGGGAAGACGGCGTCGGGAGAAGGCTCCGAGCGCGAGAAAGGCCAGCAGCAGCCCGGCCCCCAGAAACGCGGGAGCGGGGCTCGTCAGCCATTCCCGGGAAAAGGACCAGGCCGCGTAGTCCCCACAGAGCGTCGCGGGCCAGAGCAGCCGCTCGAAGAACGTTGCGAGGAGCGCGAGCCCCGCGCCCGGACGGGCACCCGTGGGGAGCGCGCGCAACATGTTGAAGAGCGGATCCACGATCGCGTCCGGGCCGCTGATGAGCCCCCCGAGCACGAGGCGGCGGGGAACGAACGCCAGAACCAGCGCGAGCCCCCAGAACGCGGCCAGGGACAGCAGTCCGGCCGGCCTCCGGAAGAGCCGCTCGCGAATCCCGGCGCAAGGCGGCGCCAGCAGCACACAGGCCGCAAGGAGAGCGGGCGTGACGATTCCGTTCTCCTTCGCGAGGATCGCCGCGAGGTACGAAGCAGCCGACCCGAGAGCCAGAGCGGTCGACTCGCGCTCGAGAGCGTCGAGCGCGAGGATCACGGCGAGAACCAGGCAACAGAAGCTGACGAGCTCGGAGCGCCCCACGATGGTCAGGACGGCTTCCGAACGGATCGGATGACAGGAGAGGAGGGACAGTCCGAGCCACGCCACGGAGGACTGTCCGGACAGCCTGAAAAGGAGGACCCCGAACAGTGCGGCCCCCGCTGCCGCCCACAGCATGTTCTCGAGCCGGAGCAGCGCCGGAGAGGGCCCGTAGAGGCGCACGGACAGCCCCATCGACAGGGAGCCCAGAGGCCGGTAGGCCAACGTGTTGCGCTTTTCCGCGTCGTAGTAGGGCCTCGTGAACGCGGAGGCGAGCGGCGCGCGTCCCGAGACCACGGGGTTCTGCGTGACGAAATACGTGTCGTCGTAGACGAGCTGATTCGGGAGGGACGGCAGGTAGAGCGCGAGGTGGAGGAGCAGCGCGGAGAGAAAGAAGAGGCCGGCTCGAGCCTTCACGCCTCCCTCAGGCGTTCACGAACCGGGAGCGCGCGCTCCGCGAGCCGTGCGAATGAGCGCCTCCATGTGGTCCAGATAGCGGGAGAGCGCCGCCCGGCCCTCGGACGTGAGGCGGAACTCCGTCTTCGGGAGCTTGCCGTCGAACACCGTCTCACAGGCGATGTACTGCGCCTCCTCGAGCTTCCGCGCGTGGACGGAGAGGTTGCCGTCCGTCGTCGAGAGAATGCGCTTCAGCTCGCCGAACGTCAGGGTCGGCTGGGTCGCGAGGGCGCTCACGATTCCCAGCCGGATCTGCTCGTGGATCAGCCGGTCGAGCTTCGCGGGAGGCAGGGGCGATTCGAGACGCAGGGGCCTCGTCGCGGTTTCCGCTTTCGACAGCCGCTTAGCCGCCATACCGCCTCGCGATGAAGACCCCGAAGACGATGTGGAGGCCGCCGAAACCGAGCGCGAGGAGCGCGTTTCCGAAGGCAGGCGGGAGGACGAGCGCAGAGAGCCCGAGAGCGAAGAAGCCGATGCCCATCACGGGAATCGCCGGAACGCTGTGGGTGCCGGCGCTCATGACGGCGATGCCATAGCAGAGCAGCCACACGGCCGGAAGCAGGGGCAGAGTGCTGCCCGCCGCGTCCTGGAAGCCGCGCACGGTGAGGGCCGCTCCGGCGAGCAGCGCCGGCAGGAGCCCGAGCGCGAATTTCCGGCTCGCGCCCGCGAGAGGAGAGAGGCCGCTGGCCCGGGCCTTGCGCCAGAGAGCGGCGCCTCCGATGAGGATCGCGACCACGGCCTCGACACACCAGACGATCAGCCAGCGCCGGGCCCCGTCCGCGCCCGGCGCGCCCCTCTCGGACTCCGCGAGGACCGCAGCCACGAGAGCGGTCAAACCCATCGCGACGCCGCCGCGGCCCGGCACGGCCGTGAAGGACGAAGCGTTCTCCATGGTCTTGCGGATGAACGCCAGGTTCCGGAGCGCATGGTCGCCGAGCGCTTCGGGAGGCGGAGGAACGGCGCGCAGCGGCGAGGCAGCCATGAGCCGTGAATCATGCCTCAAGTGCTTTGACCAGCAAAGCGGGCGGCGCGGGAGGTGAGGTTGCGCACGAGGGTGCGCGGGCCGGGTGTGCCGGTACTAAACTTCGCACGATGCGTGAGCTCTGGAGCCGGCGGGACGAGGACAGCCTCGAGCGCTTCCGAAAAGCGATCGAGGAGGACGACCTCGTGGGCGGCCTCTTCGCGATCGAGGGTGTGACGCCGCAATCGGCGGCGCGCGGCCGCGAGCTCCTCCGCGAATGGGGCTCCCGGGTGCGCGCCACGACCTCGCTCACGCAGCCTCCTCTGCTGCAGGCGCGGGCCCTCCAGGGCGTCCTCGGTGGCGAGCTGGGATTCCGGGGCGACGCGGACGGATACCACCATCCCAAGAACTCCCTGCTCCGCGAAGTGCTCACGCGGAGGCGGGGGATGCCGATCCTGCTTTCGTGCGTCTGGATGGAAGCGGGCCGCGAAGCGGGACTCTTCGTGCAGGGCATCGGGATGCCCGGCCATTTCATCGCGCGGGTGGGCCCGCCGCCGCTGGGCCAGCTCGTGGATCCGTTCGCGGGCGGCCGGCTCCTCACCGAGCGGGACTGCCGCCTGAAGGTGCACGAGCTGTCCGGCGGGAAGCTCGAGTGGCGCGACGAGTTCCTGAGGCGGAGCCGGACGGACGAGATCTTCGAGCGCGTGCTCTCGAATCTGGCGGTGGGCTTCGAGCAGGAAGAGGACGGCCCGGGCTGCTACCGCGCCGCGATGTTCCTCGCGGCGCTCCGGCCCGAGTCCGCCGAGAAGCAGCTCAAGGCCGCCTCGCTCGCCGACGAGCTGGGAGCGCACGACGTGGCGCATCGCATCTACGAGCACCTCGTCGACACGTTTCCAGAGACCCCGGAGTGCGAAACCGCGTTCGAGCGTCTCGAGCAGGGCAGCCGAGGACTGGCCGTGAATTAGGCCCGAACCTCGCCTCATGACCCCGGAAAAAGCAGCGATCACCCCGCCTGGGGGGTCTGGGGGGCGCGGCGAAAGAGCGCCTTGACCCCGGCAAAAGCAGCGATCGCCCCGCCTGGGGGGTCTGGGGGGCGCGGCGAAGGAGCGCCCCCCGGGGTACTACTGCGCCTGGGGTTGGGGGCCGATCATCTTCGCGAGGTCTCGCACGCGGCAGGCGTAGGCCCACTCGTTGTCGTACCACGCGAAGACCTTGATCATCGTGCCGCCGAGAACGCGCGTGAGCGGCATGTCCACGATCGCCGAGAACGACGAGCCCGTGTAGTCGATCGAGACGAGCGGCTCGTTCGTGGCGTCGAGAATTCCCTTCAGGCTCCCCTCCGCCGCTTCCTTCAGGGCACCGTTGACCTCTTCGACCGTGGTCGATTTCTCGACCTCGAGCACGAAGTCGATGAGCGAGACGTCGTGAGTCGGAACGCGCACCGCGAGGCCGTCGAAGCGGCCCTTCAGAGCGGGGAGCACCTCACCGATCGCCTGGGCGGCACCGGTCTTCGTGGGGATCATCGAGAGCCCCGCGGCCCGCGCGCGACGCAGATCGTCGTGCGGCAGATCGAGGAGCTGCTGGTCGTTCGTCATCGCGTGCGTCGTGTTCAGGAACCCGCGCTTGATGCCGAACTTGTCGTTCAGCACCTTGGCGACCGGCGCCGCGCAGTTCGTCGTGCACGAGGCGTTCGAGATGATCTTGTGGTTGACCGGGTCGTACATCCCCTCGTTCACGCCGAGGACGATCGTCACGTCCGGCCCCTTCGCGGGGGCGGTGATGATCACCTTGGGCGCGCCCGCCGCGAGGTGCTTCTCGGCCTTGTCGCGAGAGGTGAAGCGTCCGGTGCACTCGAGCACGACGTCGACCCCGAGCATTCCCCAGGGAATGCGCTCGGGACTCGGCTCGCGCAGAACGCGGATACGGTCTCCCGCGACGAGGAGGTCGCTCCCCTCGATCTCCACCGGGCGCTGGAATTTCCCGTGCACCGAGTCGTGCTTGAGGAGGTGCGCCATGGTGGGGAGATCCCCCAGCTCGTTGATGGCGGCGAAGTCGATTCCCGTGTCGCCCAGGCTCGCCCGGACGACGGTCCGGCCGATACGGCCGAAGCCGTTGATGCCGATTCGCGTTTTTCTCACGCGTGCATTTTACGTGAAGAGGCGCGGCCCACGCTTAGGATCTCCGGCTCCATGCGCCGCACCCACCGGATCCTCGGACCCGTTCTCGCGCTCCCGCTCGTCCTCTGGATGGTCACGGGGCTCCTTTTCCACGTGAAGCACCGAGATGCCGAGGCGTACGAGCCCATCGCCGTTCCCCCGGGCGGGAGCGTGGACTGGACGACGGCCGGCCTCGCTCCGGCCGAGGTCCTCTCCCGCGGCCTCGCCGACGCCCCGCTCCATCTCGCTCCGCATCCATCCGGACGCCTCGCGTATTTCGGAGCGTCGCGGGGAAACCCGATCGCGATCGACGCGGCCTCGGCACTGCCCATCGCTCCCGCGACGCCGCAGCAGGCCCGTCTGTGGGCCGCGGCCGCCATTGCGAGCTCTGCGCATGCCCTGCGGTACGGCGAGCTGCGCGACGCCAGAGAAGCCAAGCACCGTTCCTCTCGAACGGGGTTGGAGAACCCGGCTCTCGCGTTCGACACGTCACACGGCAAGACCGTCACCGTCGATCTCGTGACCGGCGAGATCTCCCAGACGGGAGCTCTGAACGACTTCATCGACGCGACCTACAGGATCCACTACCTGCAGTGGACACCCTGGAAGCCCGCGAACGTGGCGCTCGTCCTCATCGCGATTCCCCTCGTGCTGGGGCTCGCGCTCACGGGGCTTCGGATGTCGTTCGGCGTGTCATCATCGAAACCATGAAGAAGCGCGCGCCCCTCCTGTCCCTCCTCGTCGCGATCTCGATGCTCGGTCCTGTCGCGCTCGCCGAAGAGGCGCCGCGCAAGCCCAAGCTCGCGGTGATGGTCTCGATCGACGGGCTTTCGTTCCAGAGGCTCATGGAGTGGAGGCCCTACTACCGGTACGGCCTCAAGCAGCTCCTCGAGGAAAGCACCGTCGAGGCCCAGGCGCGCTACCGCCACATCAACTCCGAGACCGGGCCCGGCCACGCCTCGCTCGGAACGGGGGCTCCGCCCCGGGTGTCGGGCATCGTCGCGAACCGCTGGTTCGAGTCCGACGGCCAAGGCGGCTACAAGGCGTTCTACTGCACCGACAACCCGTCGAAGGACCCCGAGGCCGACGAGACCGAGACGATTCCGGGACCTCAGAACCTGAGGGTCCCGACGCTCGGCGACCGCCTCGTCGAAGCCTCACCGGAATCGCGCGTCGTCTCGGTTTCCGGCAAGGACCGGGGCGCGATCTTCATGGCCGGCCGCGACCGGCGCCACCTCGTCTATTGGTACGACCAGACGACCGGACGATTCACGAGCTCTGACGCCTACGACGAGCGGACTCCGCTCGCGGTGACGGGACGCAGGCTCGTGAAGAAGTACAACGACGCGAAAGCCGGAGGCATGCTGCCCGCGCGGATGGGCCTCCTCTGGAAGCGACTCCCGATGGAAGCCTGCTGCGGAAAGCCCTCGCCCTTCGATCCCCCTCTCCCGGCCCCACAGAGGGGCCTCGAGCGCTATCAGGTGTCGCACGTCGGCGTGGGCTTCGACCACGACTTCTCACGCTTCGAGACCGGCTACTTCAAGGGGCTCTACCACACGCCGCTCATCGACGAGCTCACGACGGACCTCGCGCTCGCGTTCCTCGGCGATCCGGAGCTCGAGCTCGGCCACCGGGACGCTCCGGACCTGCTCTGCATCTCGCTGTCGGCGCAGGACACCGTGTCCCACTACTACGGCTTCGAATCCGAGGAGAACCTCGACGCCCTGCGCCGGCTCGACGTCCAGCTCGGACGCCTCCTCGACGAGCTCGCGCGCAGCTTCCCGAAGGGCAGCGTCGTCCTCGCGCTCTCGGCAGACCACGGCTTCACCCCGATTCCCGAGGCCCGGC
>JAEUQS010000299.1 GCA_016789625.1 Acidobacteriota bacterium
TGGGTGGCTTTGGCTTCGGTGTTCGGGCGAGCGTATCCTCCCTGCATGGCACGTACCGTCGAGGCCGTGATCGGTCCAAACCTCACCCTGGAGCTCGCTGAGCCCGTGGCTCTTAACCCTGGGCAGCACGTTCTGGTGACCCTGCTTCCGGCACCGGAGTCGGCCCTGATGGCTGAGCCGTCTCTCAGCGAGTGGCTACACCCCGACGAGGATGCTGCATGGTCGTATTTGAGCCAGCTGCAGTCGTAGTTCTGAACTTCCCCTTCTCGGATTTCTCGGCGTCGAAGCACAGGCCCGCCGTAGTTCTGGCAGCGGCCTCGTCCCCCGAGTGGATTGTCTGTCCCGTGACCAGCAACCCCTTCAGCGATCCGGCGGCAGTGGAGCTCGTGGCGGGCAGTTTCCTGTTCGGTGGGCTCCGTGGCCGGTCTTTTGCGCGCCCACTCAAGGTCTTTGCCGCCGATCCGTCCCTCGTGACGGCTCGGGTTGGCACCCTGACGCAGGCAGCTTTCCGAGGCGTGATCGAGCCCCTGCTCAACGCGCTTTCGGCGAGCCTCCTCAAGTAGTCCGGCGACTCGGTCTTCCTCGAAATTCGACCGGCGCGAGCCGGAGTAGCGCCGGTTTCGGCGTTTGAACCTCTAACCGCCGACGTACTCCGCGAGGTGCTTGCCCGTGAGCGTCTTGCGGGCGGCGACGAGGGCCTTGGGTGTGCCCTCGAAGACGACGCGGCCGCCGTCGTGGCCGGCGCCGGGGCCGAGGTCGAGGATCCAGTCGGCGTGCGCCATCACGGCCTGGTTGTGCTCGATGACGATCACGCTCTTGCCCGAGTCGACCAGCCGGTCGAGGAGGCCCAGGAGCTGCTCCACGTCCGCGAGGTGGAGGCCCGTCGTCGGCTCGTCGAGCACGTAGATTCCGCCCTTCTCGGCCATGTGCGTCGCCAGCTTGAGCCGCTGCGCCTCGCCGCCCGACAGCGTCGTGAGCGGCTGGCCGAGGCTCAGGTAGCCGAGCCCCACGTCCGCGAGGCGTTCGAGGATGGCGTGCGCGGCCGGTGTGTGCGCCTTGCCCTTGCCGAAGAACTCCCGGGCTTCGAGCACAGACATCGCCAGCACCTCGCTGATGTCGCGGCCGCCGAGATGGTATTCGAGCACCGAGGCCTGAAACCGCTTGCCATCACAGTCCTCACAGGTCGTGGCGACGGCGGCCATCATGGCGAGGTCGGTGAAGATGACGCCGGCGCCGTTGCAGCCGGGGCAGGCGCCCTCGGAGTTGGCGCTGAAGAGCGCGGGCTTCACGCCGTTGGCCTTCGCGAACGCGCTCCGGATGGGGTCGAGGAGCCCCGTGTACGTCGCCGGGTTGCTCCGCCGCGAGCCGCGGATCGCGCCTTGGTCCATCGACACAACGTTCGCCCCGGCAGGGAGGGATCCGTGAATGAGCGAGCTCTTGCCGGAGCCGGCCACGCCCGTGACGACGACGAGCACGCCGAGCGGAATGTCGACGTCCACGTCGCGCAGGTTGTTTGTCTTCGCGCCGCGGATCTCGAGCTTTCCGGTGGGTCTCCGCACAGTGCCTTTGAGGGTCGCCCGGTCTTCGAGATGCCGGCCGGTGAGGGTGCCGCTCTTCCGGAGCCCGTCGACAGTGCCTTCGAAGCACACGGTGCCGCCGGCCGTGCCCGCCCCGGGGCCGAGATCCACCACGTGGTCGGCGATCGCGATCGTCTCCGGCTCGTGCTCCACCACGAGCACCGTGTTCCCCTTGTCGCGCAGCCGGAGCAGCAGATCGTTCATACGCCTCACGTCGTGGGGATGGAGGCCCGTCGTGGGCTCGTCGAACACGTAGGTCACGTCTGTGAGCGAGGAGCCGAGGTGGCGGATCATCTTGACGCGCTGCGCCTCGCCGCCCGAGAGCGTGCCCGAGGGCCTGTCGAGTGACAGGTAGCCGAGGCCGATCTCCACGAACGAGTCGAGGGTCTGCCGCAGCTTGTCGAGGAGCGGCGCCACGGACGGCTCCTTCAGGCCGCGGACCCATTCGGCCAGGTCGCTGATCTGCAGGGCACAGGCGTCGGCGATGTTGAGCTTCCCGATTCTCGACGACCGGGCCGCCTCGCTCAGCCGGGTGCCGCCACAGTCGGGGCACCGCGTGAACGTCACGGCCCGCTCCACGAACGCGCGGATGTGCGGCTGCAGGGAGTCGACGTCCTTCGAGAGGAACGACTTCTGCATCTGCGGGATGAGGCCCGTGTACGTCAGGTTGATGCCGTCGACCTTGATCTTGGTGGGCTCCTTGTGGAGCAGGTCGTGCAGCTCCTTCTTGCTGAACCTGGCGATCGGCTTGTCCGGATCGAAGAAGCCGCAGCCGCGGAAGATGCGGCCGTACCAGCCGTCCATGCTGTAGCCGGGGATGGTGAGGGCGCCCTCGTTGAGCGACTTGCCGCTGTCGTAGAGCTGGGTCAGGTCCACGTCGGACACGTTGCCCATGCCCTCGCAGCGCGGACACATTCCGCCCTGCCGGTTGTACGTCTGCTTCACCGTCTTCCCGGCGCCGCGCTCCACGGTGACGGCGCCCACCGCCTTCACCGAGGGGACGTTGAACGCGAACGCGTTGGGCGAGCCGATGTGCGGCTTGCCGAGCCGGCTGAACAGGATGCGCAGCATCGCGTTGGCGTCCGTCGCGGTGCCCACCGTGGAGCGGGCGTTGGCGCCCAGGCGCTCCTGGTCCACGATGATCGCCGTCGTCAGCCCTTCGAGAACGTCCACGTCGGGCCGCGCCAGCGTGGGCATGAAGCCCTGCACGAACGCGCTGTACGTTTCGTTGATCATCCGCTGAGATTCCGCGGCGATCGTGCCGAACACGAGAGAGCTCTTGCCCGAGCCCGAAACGCCGGTGAAAACCGTGAGCCGGCGTTTCGGGAGCTCGATGCATACGTCCTTGAGGTTGTGCTCTCTCGCGCCCTGCACGCGGATGAGGTCGTGGCTGTCGGGCTGCGCTGTCTTCATTTCCGGGGCAGCTGCTGGATGCGGAGCAGGTTGCCCGCGGGGTCGCGGACGGCACAGTCGCGTACGCCGTAGGGCTGGTCGACGGGCTCCTGGACGATCTCGACGTCCCTGGCCTGCAGCCGCTCGAACGTGCCGTCGAGGTCGGGCGTGGCCAGCACGAGCGTGGCGTACGTGCCCTTGGCCATCATCTCGGAGATGGTGCGGCGCTCGTCGGCCGTGAGGCCCGGCGTCGCGACGGGCGGGTACAGGACCACCGAGATGCCGGGCTGGCCGGCCGGGCCCACGGTGATCCAGCGCATCCCGTTGTAGCCCACGTCGTTGCGCACCTCGAAGCCGAGGGTGTCGCGGTAGAACGCCAGGGAGGCGTCGGGATCGTTCTGCGGAAGGAAGCTCGAGTGAATCGTGATGCTCATGCACCCATTCTAGGAACCGTCTTCCGGTGGCGCTTCTCGATTCCTGATCGGCCGCGTCACTTGTTTCGCGATGCACGCCGGCATCCCCTGCAGTCCGACGGACTGCTTGAGGAATCCCCCTGGGATTCCCTCCGTCGCCCCGGCGGCCTCGCGTTTGTACACGCTCGGGGGCACACCAACGAGCTCGGTGAAGCGGGTGCTGAAGGTGCCCAGCGACGAGCAGCCCACCTCGAAGCAGACCTCGGTGACGCCCAGGTCGCCCCGCCGGAGCAGCGCCATGGCGCGCTCGATGCGCCGCGTCATGAGGTAGGAATAGGGCGATTCGCCGTACGCGAGCCGGAACTGGCGGCTGAGGTGCCCGGCCGAGAGGTTGACGCCGCGGGCGAGCGCCTCCACGTCGAGCGGCTGC
>JAEUQS010000344.1 GCA_016789625.1 Acidobacteriota bacterium
GCCGGGCCGCCTGCTCGAGGCGATGGGCAAGGACGTCTGGGCGTTCAAGGGCGAGAAGGCCGAGGCCTGGAGCAACTACTGGCGGCCGGGCTTCGTGCTCTTTCTCGGCCTCGAGTACCGCCTCTTCGGGCTCGAGAGCACCGTGCCGTGGCACCTCGCGAACGTGCTGCTGCATCTCCTCGTGACGCTCCTCGGGTGGCGTCTGCTGCGGGTGTGGGGTGTGAACGAGGGACCGGCCTTCGCGGCAGCGCTCCTCTTCGCCGTGCATCCGGCGCACGTCGAGTCGGTGGCCTGGATCTCGGGCTCTCCGGACCTCCTCCTCGCCGCCTTCCTCCTCGGGGCCTGGCTGGTGCTCCTGGAAGGCGGGGACTCGCCCTCGTGGACGCGCCGCGGGATCTCGCTGGCGCTCTACGCGGGCGCGCTCTCCTGCAAGGAGGTGAGCATCCTGTTCCCGGGCCTCGTGCTGCTCTCGCGGTCCCTGCTCCTCCGGGACGGCGGGTCGCGGCGCCTGCTCCGCGCCGCGAAGGACGCCGCGCCCTATGCCGTGCTCGCGGGGATCTACCTTTTCGCGCGGGCCTCGGTGCTCGGACAAGTGCAGATCGAAACCCCGTGGCGCGTGGGGCCGGTGGGGCTCCTCCTCACGGCGCCGTCGCTGGTGTTCTTCTATCTCCGGCAGGCGCTCTTTCCCGTGCTCATCGGGCCGTCGTATCCGCATCGGGCCGTGACGCCCCAGCTCGCGGGCCTCGAGAATCTCGTCGCGCCCCTCCTTCTCGGAGCGCTCCTCGTCGCCGCGCTGTGGCTCTTCTGCAGGGAAAGGCACGTCAGGCTGCTCGGTCTCGGAACGTTCTTCCTGCTCCTCGCGCCCGCGATGAACGTGGACGCCTTCACGCCCGAGCAGACGGCGCACGACCGCTATCTCTACCTCCCGCTCCTCGGGCTCCTCGCCGTGGTGACGACGATCCTGAGCGCGCTCCCGGCGCTGGCCGGGCCCCGCGGGAAGGTCCTTCTGGGAATCGCGACGGCGCTCCTCGCGCTCCAGACGGTTCGCTACAACACGGCCTGGACCTCCGAGGACCGGCTCTGGGCCTGGGCCGTGCGCTCGGACCCCACGAGCTCGGGAAACCTCGCCGAGCACGGGCGCAAGCTCCTCGAGGCCGGAGACACCGCGGGCGCCCGCGCCGCGCTGGACCAGGCGATCGCCCTCCGGCCGTCCGTCAGCGCCTACCTGGGCCGGTCCGACGTGGCGCTCGCCGAGAAGAGATACGCGGACGCGGCGAAGGACCTCGAGCTCGTGAAGCAGCAGCAGCCCGGCAACTTCCTCGTGTACGACCGGCTCGCCGTGGCGTACCAGGGGGGCGGCGATCTCACCGCGGCCGAGCGCGTCCTGCGGGAGGCGCGCGAGCGGATTCCGTACCGGCGCGCGGCCTACACCGACAATCTCGCCGTGGTGCTCGTGCTGACGCAGCGTCCGGGCGAGGCGCTCACCGAGCTCGAGGCGGTGCGGGAGACGGCGCGAGTGGAGATCGGATCCGGCGCGGCCGCCGTCTTCTACCACCTGGGGCTTCTGTACGAGGGCCTTTCACGGGGCCCGGAGGCCCAGGCCTCCTTCCGGGAGTTCCTCGAGCGATCCGCCACGTACCACGACGACGAGACGAAGCGGCTGCGCGAAGACGCCACGAAGCGGCGTACCGCGATGCCTTAGACTGCGGGAAAGATGGCCACGGGCGGCGCGCTCAACCTCGTCGGGCGGAAACTCGGGAAGTACCTCGTCGAGTCGGAGCTCGGCCGCGGGGGAATGGGCGTCGTCTATCGCGCGCAGCAGACGAACCTCGACCGCATCGTCGCCATCAAGGTGCTCGCTCCCTCGCTCATCGGCGATCCCGACGGCGTGATGCGCTTCCAGCGCGAGGCCCGCGCCATCGCGCGGCTCAACCACCACGGGATCATCCAGGTGTTCGACATCGAGGAGGCCGAAGACCTCTTCTTCCTCGTGATGGAGTACGTCGAAGGCGAAGGTCTCGACACGTTCCTCGCGAAGAACAAGATCTCGCAGGGGCGCATCCTGCGCATCGTCTCGGACATTGCCGACGCGCTGCACTTCGCGCACGAGAAGGGCGTCGTCCACCGCGACATCAAGCCCGCCAACGTGATGCTCACGAAGGACGGCCGCGTGAAAGTGGCCGACTTCGGGCTCGCGCACTTCCTGGACTCCGCCGGCGGCGGGCAGACGAAGACGGGCATGGTGCTCGGCTCGCCGAGCTACATGTCGCCCGAGCAGGTGCAGGGCCAGAGGGTCGACCGAAGGTCCGACATCTACTCCCTCGGCGTCGTGCTCTTCCGCATGCTCACCGGCCGGGTTCCGTTCGTCGCGGAATCCAGCCACGCCCTGCTCTTCAAGCACGTGCAGGAGCAGCCGCCCGATCCCCGCGAGCTGAACCCCGAGATCACGCCCGAGGTCCGGCGGCTCGTGCTCAAGGCGCTCGCCAAGAAGACGACCGACCGCTTCCAGACCATGGCCGAGTTCCGCCAGGCCTGCAACGCCCTGATCGGCGAGGCGGACCAGGAGGTGAGCTCCTCGCCGCCCGCCGAGCGGGGGCCGTTCGACGAGCCCGAGGACTCGAAGCCCACCTCGGTGCTGCGGGAGGCGGGGGCCCGCGCCGCCACGCAGGTGGGCCCGACCGCGATCTACGACATGCCCACGGAGCGGACGGCCGCGCCGGCCTCGCTGACGAGCGCGACGGTGGTGGGCGCCCGCCCACAGGCGGCGAGCGGCTCGGCGCCGGTTCCCGTGCCGGAAAAGAAGGGCGTGCCCGTGGCCGGAATCGCCGCGGGTGCGGCGGTCGTGGCCGCGCTGGCCGCGCTCATCGCAGTCTTCAAGCTCGGAGGCAAGGCCGACAACCCGCCCATCGCGAATCCCCAGCCGACGCCTGCGGTGGCCACCGTCTCGACGGCGACCACGAATCCCGTGTCGACGGGGACGCCGCCTTCCGATCCCACTCCGGCGGCCGTGGCCGGAGATCTCGGCGGCCCCGCCCCCACGGCGACGCCCGCGCCGGTCGAGCAGCCCACCGAGGTCGTCCGCATCGTGGTCGCGACGCCCACCCCGGGGAAACCCGTGAAGACGGCCGATTCGGGCCTCGGGCAGGTGGCCGCCACGCGCACGCCCATCACGGTCAACATCCCGTTCGACGACGGGCCCGTGGAGTACTGCGTGAGGGCGCTCAGCGCGACCCAGGTTTCCCTCGTGTCGACGCGGGATTTCTCTCCCGCCTTCAACACCGAGGACGGCGCGCAGAAGAAGGCGATTCCGCCCGACGCGTCGGACTTCAAGCTGGTCGCCTCGATCAAGCCCGAGAAGCCCAAGGAGGGCGAGACGTTCCTCTTCAAGGTCGAGTTCGTGAACGAGGCGGGGCGCGGCATCACCATCGCGACGGTGGAGGAGAGCTCCGCCGGCGTCGAGGTGTACAAAGAGGTCAAGAACGTCAGCGTGCCGTTCACCCTCGAGGAGGGGGCGTCGATGCCCGTCTACGGAACCTCCACGAGCCTCGAGGGGCGGGCCCAGTTTCGCAAGGAGGTCCGGCTGACCACGAAGGGTGGCGTGCGCTGGGCCCGGAGCTTCAGCGTCCGCTCCTGCAGTGCTGTCAATTAGCCTGGGGGTTTCTCGATCCCCCCAGGCCCCCCACGAGAGCGGGGAAGAGCGGGGAAGACCCCTCCGGGTGCGCGGGGTCACAGGGTGCGACTGGTAACCGCGGGCGTGCGTGCCTATGATCTCGGAGTTCGTCTCTCGACAGCGGAGGTCCTTCATGACGCCTTTCTTCCGCAGCTCCCTCGCGTACACCCTCGTCACGGCCCTTTCGGCCGGGACCCTGAACGCATCGCCGCTTCCCCAGACGGCGAAGAAGGCCGCGCCGGAGAGCCCGGTCCTCTCGATCCAGCACGATCCCTTGCCGTGCGTCACCACAGAGATCCGGCCCGAGGTCGATGCCGCGCTCGTGCCCGACACGATCGAACGGACGGGTTTCGTGTATTTCCGGGCGCGGGGTGAAGAGGATTTCTACTACGTCACGATGAAGGCGCGGCCCACGAAGGAGTTCGCGGCCGAGCTGCCCCGTCCCATGCCGGGAATCCCGGGCATCGACTACTACATCCGCGCGCTCGACAACGAGAGCCTCGCCAAGAAGACCCCCCAGTTCGAGCCCGCCGTCACCGAGAAGACCGTCTGCGAGGACAAGCAGGCGCGCAAGGCCGAGCCCGAGAAGAAGGACAAGGAGCTCCTGACGGTCGGCCTCACGAGGGAAGGCCAGAACCCCGTTCCGCCCGGCTTCAACAAGGCCGACATCGGCAAGATCATCCTCGTGTCGGGCGCGGTGGTCGGTCTCGCGACGGCGATGCAGTCCTTCAGCGGCGGCGCCGCGGGCAGCTCGGGCGCCTCCGGCGCGAGCGCGGGAGCGGGTGGCGGGGCTTCGGCCGCCACCGGCGGCATCTCCACGCTCGGGATCGTGGGGATCGGCGCCGGCGCGGCCGTCGTCGCCGGAGTCGCGATTGCCGCCGGCAACGGAGGCAACAGCAGCACCGAGGCCCCGAACCGGCCCCCCGTGATCAACAGCGTCACGCTCACGCCGCTCTACGGCTCGGCGCCGCTCGTCGTGAACGCCACGGCGAACGCCACGGACCCGGACAACGATCCCGTCACCGTGACCTGGAGCTTCGGCACGGGGAACCCGGTCACGGGCGCGGCGGCCACGTTCACGTATCCGGCGGCGGGCACGTTCACGGTGACGGCGACGGCGTCGGACAACCGGGGCGGGAGCTCCGCGGCGTCGACGGCGGGCAGCGTCAAGGTCGACCCTTCGGGCACTCCCCAGTTCCTGACCTCGAACGTGAGCTGGTCGGGGAACGGGGATCTCGACGTCCGTCTGATCGGTCCCGGCGGCCTCGACGTGTCGACGGTCTCGGGCGGCCGGCGGGTGCCCGCGGGCTGCTCGTCGGACAACCGCACGGAGAGCGTCCTCTACCAGGGCAACGCGCTCCCCACGGGAACGTACACGCTCTTCGTGCGGCATGCCGGCAACTGCGGCGCCACGGGGGTGAACGTCACGTTCAACTACGCGACGCTTTCGGGCACGGGCAGCAAGTGCCAGGGCTTCGGAACGGTCGCGCCGGGGGCCGAGGTCACGGCCTGCAGCTTTAGCGTTCCATGACCTGAGGGGGGCTCCTACGCCGCCCCCCTCAGACACCCCTGGCGGGGCGATCGCTTTCTAGCCGGGACCTGGCAACCTGGGGGCTCCTACGCCGCCCCCTTCAGACACCCCTGGCGGGGTTGTCGCTTCTTAGCCGGGTCCTGGCAATGAGCCCGGCGGCGCTCTCGCCGAATCAGAGGACTCCGTGGACCCAGAGGAGCCATAGCGTTCCGATGGCAGTCGTCGCCAGCGCGAGGGGTAGCCCAGTCCGTAGGTACTCGCCGAACCTGAGCCCCCCGACTTTTTCGCTGCGCTCGGCCACGATGATGTTGGCGACCGAGCCGAGGAGGGTCAGGTTGCCGGCGAACGTGGACGCCATCGCGAGGAGCTCCCAGGCGAGCGCCTGGTTCGGGAGCTGCGCCATCTCGGGACGGATCACGAGGATGAACGGCACGTTCGAGACGACGTTCGAGCCCACGAGGAACACGGCGGCGAGCCGCACGTAGTCGGCCGCGGAGCCCCGGATCGCGCCGAACACCGGCACCTGTCCGAGAGCCCATGCAGCCGCGCCCGATGCCACGAGCCCCTCCACCACGACGAAGAGCCCGGCGAAGAAGAGCAGCACGGGCCAGTCGATGAGGCTCCAGAGCCCCCGGGATTCGGCGCGGTGCACCACGAGGAGCGCCGCGAAACCTGCGGCCGAGGTCCATGCGAGATCGGCCCCGTGGAAGAACGCGTACACCATCGCGCAGAGGACGAGCCCCGTGAGCACGGCCTCGCTGCCGAGGAGCGGCGTCCCGGGCTCCTCCCGGAGCGACGGGGTCAGCGTTGCCGCCCGGAGCTCCTTGCGGAAGGCGAGGTGCAGGAGCGCGTGGTTCAGGGCGAGGCCCATCAGCGCGACG
>JAEUQS010000438.1 GCA_016789625.1 Acidobacteriota bacterium
GACGGCCGAGAGGGCCGAGGCGCCGATGGAGCCGGTCGCGCCCATGAGCGCGATGCGTTTCTTGTTCATCTCGGGAGAGCTCCAGGGAACACGGTAACCAGGAGAAGGACGAAGGGGGCCGAATACAAAAGCGAATCCAGCCGGTCGAGGAGGCCCCCGTGACCGGGCAGGAGACCACCGGAGTCTTTCACGCCCGAGGATCTCTTGAACGTCGACTCCACGAGATCGCCGATGACGGCGACCACGGAGAGGACGAGGGCGATCGCCACGGCCAGCGCGACGTTCCCGAGTGAAGACCCCTCGGACACCGTCCGGGGGATGACGGCGACGTACAGTCCGCCGAGGAGCATGCCGCCGGCGAGCTGGCCCCAGAAGCCTTCCCAGGTCTTCTTGGGGCTCACCACGGGCGCGAGCTTCTTCTTCCCGAACTTCCGTCCCGCGTAGTACGCGGCGGAATCGCCGGCCCACACCACGACGAGCACGAACAGCACGGCCTGCCAGGAGTAGGCCCGCAGGCCGATCATCGCGCACGCTCCGGTGGCGACGTAGAGCGTCGCGAAGACCGAGGCCGCGGCCGACGGCAGGAGCACCTGCGCGTCGGGCTTCTGGAACATGACGAGCGTGGGCAGGATCAGGAGCGTCGCGCCGGTGAGGCCCACGAGGACGGGCAACGACGAGTAGAAATCCGCCACGAGAAAGCCCACGAAGAGGAGGAGCACGGCCGTCCGCGGCACCACCCAGCCGGCGGCGGAGATGAGCCCGCAGAACTCGATCAGGGCGACGAACGTCGCGGCGCCCACGAGCGCGGCGAAGGCCCACGTCGGGGCCTTGATGAGGATCGCGAGGACGATGGGGATGAGGACGGCGGCCGTCAGCTCCCGCTGGAACCTCATGTGCGATGCACCGCCGGCTCCGGCTCCGTCACGAGGCCGAAGCGCCGCTCCCGCTTCTGGAAGTCGGCGATCGCCTCGAGGAAGTCCATCGCGCGGAAATCGGGCCAGAGGGTGTTCGTGAAGTAGATCTCCGCGTAGGCGATCTGCCAGAGCAGGAAGTTCGAGATGCGCACCTCGCCGCTCGTCCTCACGAGGAGATCGGGATCGGGGAGGCCGGCCGTGTAGAGCCGCGACGCGAGCGTGTCCTCGCCCACGTCCTCGGGCCGCAGCGTTCCGGCCGCGACCTCCTCGGCGATGCGGCGCGCGGCGTCGGCCAGCTCGGCGCGGCCGGAGTAGCTGAGCGCGATGTTGAAGACGAGGCCCTTGCAGTGCGCCGTGGCGTCGAGCGCTTCCTGGAGCGCCTTGCGCACGGAGGAGTCCAGCTGGTCGATGCGCCCGATCACCCGGAACCGGATGTCGTTCGCGAGGAGCGTCGCCAGCTCGCGCCGCACGTACTCCTTGAGGAGCGTCATGAGCGTCGCGACCTCGAGGTGCGGACGCTTCCAGTTCTCGGTCGAGAAGGCGTACAGCGTGAGGGCGTCCAGATGGAGACGGGCGGCGGTCTCCACCGTGGCCCGCACCGAGGCGATCCCCGCGCGATGGCCCTCGACGCGCGGCAGGCGGCGCTGCTTCGCCCAGCGTCCGTTGCCGTCCATGATCACCGCGACGTGGCGCGGCATCCGGCCGAGGTCCAGCCGGTCGAGGAGGGCGCGCTCGGGGCTCCCCGGCGGGCCGATCAGTTCCTTGTCGATCATCGAGTTTCGCCCAGGCTTCGCCCGGGCTATCGATTCTAGCCGTCGTTCGAGAACGGATACTCCACGGAGACGAGCGTGAGACCGCGGGCCTCGGCCGTCTCCCCCGGCCTCTCGAACGCGTCCCGCGGACGGATTCTTCCCCGTCCGGCGTCGCGGAGGGTGCCCACGAGGCGGCGCACCATGCCCCGGAGGAACCCGTCCCCCACGGCCGTGATGACGACGAGCGTGCCTTCCTCCCCGACCTCGAGCCGCTCGAGCGTGCGCACGGTGCTCTTCGGTTCCGAGCCCTTCACCGAGAAGCGCTCGAAATCCCGGCACCCCACGAGGGTCGCGGCGGCCTCCTGCATCGCAGGCACCGAGAGCCGGGCGCGGGCGAGCGCCTCGTTGAGCCCGTGGATCGGGTGCAACGTGTCGGCCCGGCGGAGGCGGTAGACGTAGGTCTTGCGCACCGCGTCGAAGCGGGCATGGAACTCGTCGGGCACCCCGCGCGCCCCGAGGACGCGCACGTCGCCGGCCAGGAGCGTGTTGAGGCCGCGCCGCAGGCCCTCGGGAGGCACGAGGGGCGCTCCCTCGGGCACGTCGAAGTGCGCGACCTGGCCCTCGGCATGAACTCCGGCGTCCGTCCTCGAGGTTCCGTGGAGGCGGATCGAAACGCCGTGCAGCGTGGTGAGGGCCTGCTCCACCTCCCCTTGAACCGTGCGCACCGGGCGCGGGCCGTCCTGGGCCTGCCAGCCCTCGAAGTGCGTCCCCAGATAGGCGAGGTCGAGCCGTCTCCTCAAGCGCCGCGCCTCCGGTCTACGAGTACGTACAGCGCGAGCGCCGGAACGTAGGCGACGGCCCAGAGCGCGAGCGCGGCAGTCCCGCCGGACTGCGCGGGCGGATGGAGGTACGAGAGCGGCAGAGCGCCCGCGACCCAGGCGACGGAGGTCCAGCGGTACGCGAGAGCGAAGGGCAGCACGTGGAGGAGGTACCACGGATGCAGCGTGGGCGACACGGCGAGGAGCGCCACGAGCGCGAGGCCGGCCGTTCGAAACGCGTCGTCCCCATTCTTCGCGTAGATCCGCGCGAGCACGACGAGCAGCGCGAGCCCCAGGAGCGCGCGGGCGAGAAACCCGGTGTAGAGGAAGCCCCAGCCACGATCCATGAAGTCCGGGTGGCCGAGGAGCGCCTTCAGCCCCGCGTAGGCCGTCTTCGCGTGCGCGGCGCCGTCGACCGCGTCGAGCCCCCGGACGAGACCGGGATAGAGAAAGCCGTTCGCCTCCCAGCGCTCGGCGTAGACGGAAAGGCCGGCGAGCGGCCCGCCCGAAGAGAGGAACGGAACGTGCGCGAGCCCGATCACCGCCGCGAACACGAACGCCCCGCGCGACCCCAGACGCTTCAGCAGGACCGGCGCCGCGACGAGCGGCGTGAGCTTCACGAGAGGCGCGAGCGCGAGCGCCGCGGCCGAGAGCTTTCCCTTCGCCCGCTCGAAGAGCACGAACGCGAGGAGCAGCACGCTCACGGCCACGCCGTCGAGGTGTCCCTCGCCGGCCGTCTCGAAGATCGCGAGGGGATGGACCGCATACAGGAACGCCGCGAACGGCGCGCCCAGCCAGGCGAGGCACGCGACCGAGAGCACGTCGAAGAAGGCGGCCATCGCCTTGATCGAAGTGAGGGAGGCCTTCGCCGGCGAGAGCGCGAGGATACCGAGCAGCCCTTGAGCGGCAGGGCCGTACACCGTGCGGATGTCCTTGTGGTTCACGCGGCGCCATTCCTCGTCGCGGAGCGCTTCGAGCGAGCGGCTCGCGGGCGGCGCGAGGTACGGATCGATGCCCGCGGCGAGGACCCGTCCGTCCCAGCGGTGCCGGTAGACGTCGTCGGAGAGAATCGGCGGCAGGAGCACGAAGGGAATGCGAACCAGCGCCGCCAGCATCAGAACGGGCAGGAGCCTCGAACGCCTTTGAGCATGGCCCTTCTGATCGCCTATTACGGCGTTCTCCTGCTTCTCGCCTTCTATGGCAGCCACCGCTTGCATCAGGTCGTCCGCCATTATCGAGTTCCGCCCGGCGACCCGCCGGAGCCGGACGTGCCGCTCCCCACGGGGGCGGCGACGCTCGTGCAGCTCCCCGTCTACAACGAGCGCTACGTGGTCGAGCGGCTCCTCCGCGCCGCGGCCGCGCTGCGGTCGCCCTGCGGCCCGGTGCGCATCCAGCTCCTCGACGACTCGACCGACGACTCGGCCGAGGTCGCCGCGCCCATCGTCGAGGAGCTGAGGGCGCGGGGCGTCGACCTCACGCACGTGCGGCGCGGAACGCGCGAGGGCTACAAGGCCGGCGCTCTCGCCGAGGGAATGCGGCTCGATGCCGAGCGGCCCGGCGGCGCCGCACCGTTCATCGCCATCTTCGACGCGGACTTCGTGCCCGGCGCGGACTTCCTCGAGAGGACGCTGCCCCATCTGGCTCCTCAGGGGACGGGCCTCGTGCAGGCCCGCTGGGATCACCTCAACCGCGACGAATCGCTCCTCACGAAGGTGCAGAGCGTATTCCTGGACGGCCACTTCATCCTGGAATCGGCCGTGCGCTTCCGCACCGGCCTCCTCTTCAACTTCAACGGCACGGCCGGCGTCTTCCGGCGCGAGACCATCGAGGACGCGGGCGGCTGGTCGGGCGACACGCTCACCGAGGACCTCGACCTCTCGTACCGCGCGCTGCTGAAAGGTTGGCGGTTCGTCTTCCTGAGCGACGTGACGGCACCCGCCGAGGTGCCTCGCACGATGAAGGACTTCAAGTCCCAGCAGGCCCGCTGGACGAAGGGTGCCATCGAGGTCGCGCGCAAGAGCCTCGGGAGGATCCTCGCGGGACCGTTTTCGCGCGAGGCCAAGCTCGAGGCATTCGTGCACCTCACGAACAACCTGTCGTACCCCCTCGTGGTGCTCCTCTCCCTTCTCGTCGTGCCGTCGCTCCTCGTCCGCAAGGAGCTGGGGCTCATGCACCTGCTCTGGCTGGACGCGCCGCTCCTCTTCGGCTCGTCGTTCTCCGTCGGCCTCTTCTACGTCACGTCGCAGCGGGCGCTGGGGCGGAACTGGGTGCGGGAGATCCGGCTCATCCCGATGATGATGTCGCTCGGCATCGGCATGGCCGTGGGGAACGCCGTCGGGGTCGTCGAGGCGCTGTTCGGATCGGCGACCCCGTTCGTCAGAACGCCCAAGCTCGGCGGCTCGGGCGCGGCGGGGGCCCGGCGCTACCGGACGCCGCTCCGCCCCGTCTTTCTGGCCGAGGCGGCGCTCGCCGGCTACTTCGCTCTCGCCCTCGTTTGGGTGGTGGCGCGAGGTGCCTGGGAGGCGCTCCCGTTCCTCTTCATCTTCTTCTCGGGATTCGTCTACGGCACGCTCTACTCGGTGCTTCCTGCCGGGATCTACAGTCCCGCTGTAAAAGCTAACTTGACAAGATGACGCTCAGATCATAGATTTGCC
Organism: Acidobacteriota bacterium; assembly: GCA_016789625.1. GTDB lineage: Bacteria > Acidobacteriota > Thermoanaerobaculia > UBA5066 > UBA5066 > JAEUQS01. The sequence goes on from JAEUQS010000438.1 coordinate 5,139, forward strand.
TCGGACGGCGCGGAGTACGAGCCGTTCCGGAGGAAGCCATGAACCTGGATCGCTACACGCTCAAGGCGCAGGAGGCGGTACAGAAGTCCGCCCAGCGGGCCCGGCAGGACGGGCATAACGAGATCACCCCGGAGCACCTCGCGCTGACGCTCGTGTCACAGGACGGCGGTTCCGCCCCCGCGATCCTCGAGCGCGTCGGCATCTCCCCCGCGCTCCTCCAGAAGGACCTCGAGGCCGAGCTGGCGCGCCTGCCACGCGTCTCGGGGGAGGGCCACGAGGCCCGCATCGGGACGCCCCTCGCGAAGATCCTCGACGCGGCCGAGAAGGCCGCGCGCGAGTTCAAGGACGACTACGTCGCCGCCGAGCACCTCCTCATCGCCCTCGTGCGCGACGGGAAGTCCAAGGCCGGCAAGCTCCTCGTCTCGCGCGGCCTCTCCGAGGCCTCGCTCCTCGCGGCTCTCAAGGAGGTCCGCGGCTCCTCGCGCGTGAGCGACCCGAACGCCGAGGAGAAGTACCAGGCGCTCAAGCGCTACGCCAAGGACCTCACGGACCTCGCGCGGCGCGGCAAGCTGGATCCCGTGATCGGCCGCGACGAGGAGATCCGCCGCGTGATGCAGGTCCTCACGCGCCGCACCAAGAACAACCCCGTGCTCATCGGCGATCCCGGAGTCGGCCAGACCGCCATCGTCGAGGGCCTCGCGCGGCGCATCGCCTCGGGCGACGTGCCCGAGAACCTCAAGGGCAAGACGCTCGTCTCGCTGGATCTCGGCGCGATGGTCGCGGGCGCCAAGTACCGCGGCGAGTTCGAGGAGCGCCTCAAGGCGATCCTCAAGGAGGTCGAGGAGTCGGAGGGCAAGATCCTCCTCTTCATCGACGAGCTCCACACGCTCGTGGGCGCGGGCGCGGCCGAGGGCGCGATGGACGCGAGCAACATGCTGAAGCCCGCGCTGGCCCGTGGCGAGCTTCGCGCGATCGGCGCGACGACGCTGGGCGAATACCGCAAGCACATCGAGAAAGACCCGGCGCTCGAGCGGCGCTTCCAGCCCGTCTTCGTGGGCGAGCCCTCCGCCGAGGACACCATCGCGATCCTGCGGGGCCTGGCCGAGAGGTACGAGGTACACCACGGCGTGAAGATCACGGACGCCGCGCTCGTGGCCGCGGCGACCCTTTCGGACCGGTACATCGCCGACCGCTTCCTGCCCGACAAGGCCATCGACCTCATCGACGAGGCGGCCTCGCGGCTCCGCATGGAGATCGACTCGATGCCCACCGAGATCGACGAGATCGAGCGGCGCATCCTGCAGGCCGAGATCGAGCGGAAGGCGCTCCAGAAGGACGACGCCCGCCCCGCCCGCGAGCGCCTCAAGGTGCTCGAGAAGAACCTCGCCGAGCTGAAGGAGCAGTCGGCCGAGAAGAAGACGCGCTGGCAGTCGGAGAAGGACGCCATCGGAAAGATCCGCGCGGTGAAGGAGAAGCTCGACGCCGCCAAGGTCGACGCCGAGAGGGCCGAGCGGCAGGGCGACCTCAACAAGGCCGCCGAGCTCCGCTACGGCACCGTCGTGCAGCTCCAGAAGGACCTCGAGGTGACCACCGGGCGCCTCCACGATCTCCAGAAGAGCGGAGCGATCCTGCGCGAGAAGGTCGACGAGGAGGACATCGCCGCCGTCGTCTCGAAGTGGACGGGAATCCCTGTGTCCAAGATGGTCGAGGGCGAGACCCAGAAGCTCCTCCGCATGGAAGAGCGGCTGCGGGCCCGCGTCATCGGGCAGGAAGAGGCCGTGTCCGCGGTCGCGAGCGCCGTGCGCCGCGCGCGGGCCGGCATGAAGGACCCCAAGAAGCCCATCGGCTCGTTCCTGTTCCTCGGTCCCACCGGCGTGGGCAAGACGGAGACCGCCCGCGCCCTCGCGGAGCTCCTCTTCGACGACGAGAACGCGCTCGTGCGGCTCGACATGTCGGAGTACCAGGAAAAGCACTCCGTCTCGCGGATGATCGGCGCCCCTCCGGGCTACATCGGCCACGACGAGGGCGGCCAGCTGACGGAGGCCGTGCGCCGCAGGCCCTACGCCGTCGTGCTCTTCGACGAGGTCGAGAAGGCCCACCCCGACGTCTTCTCGACGCTCCTGCAGGTGCTCGACGACGGCCGCCTCACCGACGGCAAGGGCCGCGTCGTGGACTTCAAGAACGTCGTCGTGATCATGACCTCGAACATCGGCAGCCCGCTCATCCTGGAGCATCACGGGACGGACGCCGATCTCAAGAAGCTCGTCGAGGGCGAGCTGCACCGGTACTTCCGGCCCGAGTTCCTGAACCGCATCGACGACATCGTGGTCTTCGGCAAGCTCACGGAACCCGATATCGAGAAGATCGTGGATCTCCAGCTCCGCCGCATCGCGGGGCTGCTCACGACGCGCGGAATCCTGCTCGAGTGGACGCCGGAAGCCCGCCGGCGGCTCGCCCGCGAAGCCTACGACCCCGTGTACGGCGCGCGGCCGCTGAAGCGCAACCTCCAGAAGCTCGTCCAGGATCCGCTGGCCCTCAAGCTCCTCGCGGGCGAGGTGGGCGAAGGCCAGATCGTGACCCTCGGCCTCGCCAAGGGCAGCGGAGACTTCGTTTTCACGACGACGGCGGCGACTCCCAAGGAGCCCGCCGTCGCCTGATCCCGCGGCAAGCCGCTTGCAAAGAGCCCGAGGGGCGCGCCACCCGCGCGCCCCTCATTTCCTTCGGGAAGGGACCATCGCGCACATGAAGACGCTCCTCGGCTCCGTCCTCTCGGCCGCCCTCGCCGCCGGCTCCTCCTCCGCGGCTCTCGCACAGACGAAAGCCGCGCAACCTCCTTCGAGTCTCGAGCTCCGCAAGACGCCCGTGACGCGCGCCGTCGAGCAGATCGGGACCGCCGTCGTGAACATCTCGGCCGAGCGCCTCGTGCGCCGCCGCACCACGAGCTTCGAGGAGTTCTTCAACTTCGGCGCGCCGGGCCGGCAGGATCGCGGCATCCGCAGCGAGTCGCTGGGCTCGGGCGTCATCATCGACCCCTCCGGCATCGTGGTGACGAACGACCACGTCGTCTCGGGCGCGTCGAAGATCTACGTCATCACGCAGGACGGCAAGGAGCTCGAGGCCGAGGTTCTGGGCGCCGACGCGGACAACGACCTCGCCGTGCTGAAGGTCGACGCGAAGGGCCTCAAGGCCGTGAAGCTCGGCACCACGGCCGACCTCATGCCCGGTGAGAGCGTCATCGCCGTGGGGAACCCGTTCGGCCTCTCGAACACCGTCACCACGGGCATCGTCTCGGCCGTCCATCGCACCGTTCCGGGCGAGAGCGGGCGCACCTACTCGGACTTCATCCAGACCGACGCGGCCATCAACCCCGGGAACTCCGGCGGCGCGCTCGTGAACATCCTGGGCGAGCTCATCGGCATCAACACCGCCATCGTGGGCGGCGCCAACACCATCGGCTTCGCGATCCCCATCGACCGCGTGAAGCGCATCACCGACGACCTGCTGCGGTTCGGCGAGGTGAAGCCCGTGTGGGCCGGCCTGCGCGGCACCACCGTGGGCGCCGAGAGCGGCCGCCCTTCGGCCCGCGGCAACGGCATGCGCGTGAGATCGATCTACCCGGACTCACCCGCCGAGAAGGCCGGGCTCGAGGAGGGCGACGTCGTGACCGCCGTGGACGGCCGGCCCGTCGAATCCCGCGAGGACTTCGAGACGTTCCTGACCTCGAGCGGGCCGGGCCGCAAGGTCGAGCTCACCGTGAAGCGCAAGGGAAAGGACGCGACGTCGGCGACGCTCACCACCTCCCGCCCGCCGGAGGACCTGGGCCTCGAGGTGCTGCGCCGCGAGGTGGGGCTTTCGGTCGTGGAAGCCCGTGGCGGTCTCCGGCTCTCGCAGGTGGCGCGCGGCTCGCAGGCCGACCAGAAGGGCCTCGAGCGCGGGGACCTCGTGCTCGCCGTGAACGGCCAGAA
>JAEUQS010000387.1 GCA_016789625.1 Acidobacteriota bacterium
CAGAGCCTCATGACGCCGGCGCTCACGCTGCGGGCCGGGCCGCGGGCGCTGTCGATCCTCCGCGAGCGCGGCCTGAGGCCCGAGGACGTGGACGTCGTCGCGGGGGCCTCGGGCGGGCCCAAGTGGCTGGTCCTCGGCGGCCTCGACCGTTACCTCTTCGGGAGCTTTCTGGCCGGAGGGCGCGCTCCGAGGGCGCTCGTCGGCTCGTCCATCGGCAGCTGGCGTATGGCCTGTCTCGCGCAGGCCGATCCGGTCGCGGCGCTCGCGCGCGCGCAGGACGCCTACATCGAGCAGCGCTACCCGAAGAAGCCCTCGGCCGAGCTCGTCTCGGAGACCACGGCCGGCATCCTGGACGTCCTGCTCGGGCCCTCCGGTGTCGACGAGATCCTGGGCAACGAGCGTGCGAGGCTGCACGTCATCACGGCCGAGATGCGCGGGCTCGGAGCCAGCGCGCGGCGGTCGGCTCTCCTCGCCGGGCTCACGTTCGCCGTCCTCGGAAACGTCGTCAGCCGCCGAACCCTCGGGCTCCACACGCGGCGCCACGTGTTCCACGCGGGCGAGACGAGCGCGCTCCCCGAACTCTCCGACCTGCCGACCGAGCGGCATCGGCTGACCGCCGCGAACCTGCGGAGCGCGCTCCTCGCGTCCGCGTCGATCCCGCTCGTTCTCGAGGGCGTTCCGGTTCCGGGCGCTCCGGGCATCCACCGTGACGGTGGTGTCGTGGACTATCACCCGGCCTTCGATTTCGGCCCCGGTGAGGGGCTCGTTCTGTATCCCCACTTCTATCCGTATCTCGTCCCCGGCTGGTTCGACAAGTCGCTTCCGTGGCGGCGCGCCTCGGGGCGGAGCCTCGACCGCGTGCTCGTGATCGCGCCTTCGCGCGAGTTCGTGGCGCGGCTCCCGAACGGCAAGATCCCCGACCGCAACGACTTCTACGAACTCGAGGATGCGGCGCGCATCGCGGCGTGGAGAGGGGCTCTGACCGCGGGAAAGGCGATGGCCGAAGAGCTCGCGGAGCTGTGCGCTTCCGGCCGGCTCGCCGAAAGCGTCGAGCCCCTCAGTCCGGGTCGATGAGGGGCTCGAAGCGTTCCAGGGACCGCTGGGCCAGCGCGGGATACATGCGCTCGAGCGTGTCCTCGTCGCACTCGAGGCTCGCGAGATCTCGCGAGGCGTTGGGCGGCAGACGCCTGCGCGTCTTCTCCTCGTAGGCCTCGCGCGCGACGTACAGAAGGTCCTCGAGCTCCGCGTCCCATTCGGGATCCATGACGATGGCGCTCGCGAGCGAGGCCGGGTCGCGCAGCGCGCGCTCGAACGTCTCGCGGCCCTGCGCGACGAGCCATCCGCAGAACGCCTCGAACCCCTCCTCGGAGCAGCCGGCGTTGATGAGGTAGGCCGCGGCCCACAGCTCGCGCGTGGCCGCGCGGGCCAGGCAGTCGTCGAGGCGCGCGTCGAAGCCCGCGATCTCCTCGGGCGGAAGCTCGAGGAGCAGATCCGAGAGCACGGGCAGGAGGTCCGCGTCGGGCCCGCCCGTCGCGCGGGCGGTCTCGATGAGCGACCAGAAGGCGGCTTCGTTCACGGGCGGGATTCTAGATTCTCAATCCTTCTCCGCGAGGAGCTCCTCGATGCGCCTGGAGAGCTC
>JAEUQS010000454.1 GCA_016789625.1 Acidobacteriota bacterium
GGTCGCGCTCACCGGCGCCGGCCGGCTGGCGCGCGTCACTCCGGAGGGCGTCGTCACGGAGTTTCCGCTCGCGCGGAAGGACGGCGAGCCCGCGGGCCTCGTCACGGGTCCCGACGGTGCCCTGTGGGTGACGCTTCGCCACGCGAATGCCGTGCTCCGCGTGACGCCGGACGGCGACGCGAAGGAGTTCCCGCTTCCGGTCGCCAACGGCCGGCCCGAAGCCATCGCGGAGGGGGGCGGCTTCCTGTGGATCGTGATGTCGAACGCGCCGAAGATCGTCCGCCTCTCGCCCTCGGGCGAGACGAAGGAGATCTCGCTGCCGGGCGGCGCCGCCGGCCTCGCCAAAGGGCCCGACGGCGCACTGTGGTTCGGCATGCCCCTCTCGGCGCGCCTCGGGCGCATCGAGGGGAACGGCAGCCCGTCCTTCGTTTCCCTGCCGAAAGGCGCCGGTCCCCTCCACCCCGCGACGGGTCCCGCGGGCACGTTGCTCGTCACGGAGGTCTCCGGGAGCAAGCTCCTGCGCGTCCGCGGGATCGGCAGGTAGCGCCTACTTCAGGTACTTCGCGAACCAGCCCAGCGTGCGCTGCCAGGCCTCTTTCGCCGCCGCTTCGCGATAGCCCTTCCAGGGGTTGTTGACGTTCGCGAACGCGTGGGGCGCGCCCTCGAAGATCTTCACGTCGATGGTCTTTCCGGCCTTCTTCATCGCGGCCTCGAAGCCCTTCACCGTCTCGGGTGACGGGCCCTTGTCCTCCCCGCCGAAGTTGCCGAGGACGGGGGCCTTGATCTTCGCGATCTTCTCGGGCTCGGAAGGCGGAGCGCCGTAGTAGGCCACCGCGGCCGCCAACGTGGGCTCCTGGGTCGCGAGCTCGAGCGAGTAGCGGCCGCCGAGGCACCACCCGACCGAGCCGATCCGGTCCTTCTTCACGTCGGGGCGCGCGGCCAGGGTCGCGAACGCCGACTTCAGATCGCGCACGGCCTGATCCTGCGACAGACCGCTCATGTACTGGTGAGCTTCATCCGGATTGGCGGTGACCTTGCCACGATAGAGATCCACCGCGAGGGCGACGTAGCCCTCCTTGGCGAGGGCGCGAGCCTGGTCTTTCACCCAGTCGTTGAGCCCCCACCACTCCTGAATCACGATCACCGCCGCAAAGGGCCCCTTGCCCTCGGGGGTCACGAGGAAGCCCATGGCCTTCTCCTCGCCGCTCTTCCACTCGAGCTTCTCTTCCTTGGCGAAGGCGGGCGCGGCCAGAGCCACAGCGAGGGCGAGCACGGCCAGACGTCGGTTCACGATCATGAAAAATCCTCCCGCCAGCCCGGTCCGGGGCCGGCGGGAGGATGCTACGCGCGGAGCGCGCGAATCGGATGGACCGGAGCGGTCAGTGGATCTCGGGACCGTCCGCGACCCGGGGCGCCGCGGCCGGCACGCCGAAGAGAAGCTGTCCGTTCTGGAACGAGGCCCCCCGGAGCGTGATCGCGAGCGCCTCGCCCAGGTCAGAGACCGCGTGCACCGTGAGCATCTCGAGGACGTCCTTCGGCAGATCGTCGAGATCCGCCTCGTTCTCCTTCGGCAGCACCACGGTGCGGATTCCGGCGCGCACAGCGCCGAGCACCTTCTCCTTCACTCCGCCGATCGGCAGCACGCGGCCGGAAAGCGTGATCTCGCCCGTCATCGCGAGGTCGTGCCGCACGGGCCTCTTCGACAGAGCCGAGACGAGAGCCGAGGCCATGGCGATCCCGGCGGACGGGCCGTCCTTGGGAATGGCCCCCGCGGGCACGTGGACATGGAGATCCCGCTCGAAGGAATCCTCCGCGATGCCGAGCATCGCGGCGTGCGAGCGGGCGAAGGTCCAGGCCGCGCGGGCCGATTCCTTCATCACGTCGCCGAGCTGACCCGTGAGGATCACCTCGCCCTTGCCCCGCATGAGCGCGGCCTCGACGAACATGATGTCGCCGCCGACGGGCGTGTAGTACATCCCGGTCGAGACGCCCACCTCGTCGGCCCGGATCATCTTCTCGGGGTGCACCTTGGGCTTTCCGAGCAGGGACCCGACGTCTCCCGCAGCGAGCGTCACGGCCGTCGTTTCACCGGCCGCGATCTTGCGCGCGACCTTGCGCGCCAGACGGCCCAGCTCGCGCTCGAGCTGACGCACGCCCGCCTCGCGGGTGTAGCCCGTGATGACGGCCGCCACCGCGGAGTCCTCGAGCGTCAGCTGATCGCTGGAAAGGCCGTTGTCCCGGAGCTGACGGGGCAGGAGATACGTCCGCGCGATACCGAGCTTCTCGGCCTCGGTGTAGCCGGAGAAGCTCACGACCTCCATGCGGTCCTGCAGAGGTCCCGGAATGTTCTGGAGGAAGTTCGCCGTCGCGACGAACAGCACCTCGGAGAGATCGAACGGAATCCCGAGGTAGTGGTCGGTGAAGCTGTCGTTCTGAGCGGGATCGAGCACCTCGAGGAGAGCCGCCGCGGGGTCCCCCTGGTAGCTCACGCCGAGCTTGTCGATCTCGTCCAGCAGGAACACCGGGTTCTTCGTGCCCGCCTGCTTCATGCCGGCGATGATGCGTCCCGGCATCGCGCCCACGTAGGTGCGTCTGTGCCCGCGCACGTCGGCCTCGTCGCGCGCGCCGCCCAGGGAGATGCGAACGTATTTCCTGCCCATTGCCCGCGCGATGGATTTCGCGATCGACGTCTTGCCGACGCCCGGAGGGCCCGCGAACAGCAGGATGCGGCCCTTGTTGGGCGCGGCCTCACGCTTGGCGTCGGCAGGCGTCTTCGGGTCTCCGTCCTTCGCCGCTCCGTCGCCCGCTTCTGAGGCAGTGAGCGCGGCAGCCGCTGCTTCGGCCTTCTCGGCCTCGGCCTTCAGACGGCGCATCTGCAACACGGCGAGGAACTCGAGGACCCTGTCCTTCACGTCCGCGAGGCCGTAATGATCTTCGTCGAGAACCTTCGCGGCCTCGGCGACGTCGAGCTTCTCCTCGCTGCGAATGCCCCAGGGCAGCTCGGCCACGTTCTCGAGATACGTGCGTACGACCTGCGCCTCCATGCCGTCCTTCGACAGGCGCTGGAGCCGCTTCCATTCACGGTCCACCTCGCGGCGGGCCTCCTCGGGAAGCGGCAGTCCGTCGAGCTTCTTCTTCAGCTCCTCGAGGCTCTCGTCGTCGCCGCCATCCTCACCGAGCTCCTTCTGGATGGCCTTCATCTGCTCGCGCAGATACATCTCACGCTGCCGGTCGCTGATCTCCGACTGCACCTTGGACTTGATGTCCTCCTGAGCCGCCAGAACGGTGATCTGCCGCTGCACGTGAACGAGCGTGCGCCGGAGACGTTCCTCGACCGAGAGCGTCTCGAGGAGAACCTGCCTCTCGCTGGCCGGGATGTCGATGTAGCCCGCCACGAGATCGGCGAGCCGGCCCGGCTCCTCGGCTTCCCTGAGGAACTGGTCGATGCCCTCGTCGGGGAACCCGAGCTTCTTGCCCAGCTCGGCCGCGCGCTCGCGCAGCTCCTTGTAGAGGCCCTTGAACGCGGGATCGTTCGGGTCCAGGGCCGCCATCTCCTGGGCCGGCACCACGGCGGCCTCGAGCATGCCGTTCTTGTCGGTGAGGCGCATCGTGATGCCACGCTGCTGCCCGTTGAGGACGAGGCGCATGCCCCCTGGCCCGCGCTGGACGTTCGTCACCTGGGCAATCGTCCCGATGGTGTAGAGGCCCTCGGGCCCGACCGCCTCGGTGTCCTCCCGCTGGGTCACGGCGAAGACGAGGTTCTGGGGCTTGCGAAGGGCTGTTTCGATGCTCCGAAGGGTTCCCGACCGCCCTGCAGCGATGGGAAAGGCCACTCCGGGGAACAGGACCGCGTTACGGAGGGGAACGACGGGATAGGTGGTGGTGGCGGGTGCGGTGTTCTCGGACATGGTCACCTCAACGAGAAGAGCATATCAAGTATTCCACGCAAATCAATGATCTGAGTCTACCAGACTAAGATCACCCGATTCGTCCTCCTCCGGTGGGGGGTCTGGGGGGATCGAGAAACCCCCAGGATCACTCCAGCTCACCAAAGGAAAAAGGAGGGCATGACGCCCTCCTCTTCTTTCCGGGACTCCTTTCGGGAGTCTCAGCTCTTCGCGGCCTCGGCGAAGCGGATCGCCGCCTCGGGACCCTGCTCGGCGCGGATGCGCTTGGTCTCCGCCTTGTCCTTGATCGACAGACCGCGGAGAGCGGTCATGTACTTGGCCTGCATCGCGCGACCGGCCCCCGGAGCGCCGGCCGGAGCGGCCTTCGCCTTGGGCGTGCGGGCGGCAGCCTTGCGGCCGGGCTTGCGGCCCCGCTTCGCCGGAGCGGCAGCGGGAGCGGCTTCGACAGCGGCCGGAGCGGGCGCGGCGACAGCAGCAGCTTTCGCGGGGCGACCGGGCTTGCGACCGGGCTTGCGGCCGGGCTTCTTCGCGGCCTTGGCGGCCTTCGCGGGCGCAGCAGACGAGCCGCCACCGGTGAGCGCTGCGAGGGGCGACAGAGTGTGACGGAGCTCGTTCAGGGAGTTGAGAACATCTTCGATGATCGAGAAAACATTACGGGCCATAGACCCTCCTCGGCCAAAAATATTAACACGGAATGTGCACAGTCGGCCGGTGTCTGACAGAAAAACGACAGGGGCGGCGAATCGCTTCGCCGCCCCTCGGGAAACCAACTGCTCAACCCCGGCTCAATTCAGCGCGCCGGAGGCGTTCCCCGGCCGGAGGGCTGAACACAGAGCGTGGACATCTAGTAGCGATAGTGAGAGGGCTTGAACG
>JAEUQS010000455.1 GCA_016789625.1 Acidobacteriota bacterium
CCCACGCGAACGCGTTGCTGGGCCCGCGACAGCGTGTTCAGGAAGTCCACGTACTGCTGCTGGCTGGTCTCGTACTTCATCGCGTAGAACGCGCCGAAGCCTTTGGGGTACTTGTCCGAGAGGGCATCCGAGCCGTAGTACGTCTTCCCGTTGGCCGAGATCGGGTTGCCGGTGCCGCCGCCCGGGCCGTCGGCGATCCAGCGGATCGCGCCGGCGGGCAGCGCGGCCTCGCTCGTGATCTGGGTGGTCGAGCCCTCCACGGGGACGAACTCGCAGAGGAGCTTCGCGGACTCCTGCGTGTTGAGGCTGAACGCCCCTTCGGCCACGTAGACCATCTCGATGCCGTAGACGTTGAACTCCACGCCCGCGAGGTTCGCGAGCCCGTCGGCCGCGAGGTTCCAGCGAAGGCGCGTGCCCGGATAGCTCACCGAGCCCGAGCCCGTGGCCGCGCGGTACACGAAGACGCCCTTGCCGTCGCTCACCGCGGTGATCGCGGACCCGGGTGCGGCGCCGTGGCGCGCGTCCTCGGTGTCGAGCGTCGCGTGCTTCCAGGCGCCGCCGTCCTTCCGGTACTTCACGAAGAGCCAGGCCGCGTCCCAGTTCACCGAGTCGCGCCAGGAGGTATCCCACGAGACGTCCACGGAGACCACGGCGTTCGCGCCGTCGAGGGTCGCGGAGGGGTTCACGAGCCGAAGGTTGTGGGCGAGAGCAGGAAGGGAGACGAGCAGGGCCAGGGCCGCAACGAGACGTTTCACGTTTTCCACCTCACGATCGTTTCGAAGGCCGAAGTTACACGACTCGGGTATCGTGTCGATACGGAGGTCTCGCCCATGAGGCCCATCTCACCTCTTTTCGTTTCCTGGACGCTCTGCGTACTCGTTGCGGGTCCTGCGCGAGCTGCGGTCGATCTCGTCGCGCGGGCCAACCCGATGGGCACGACGGTGACTTCCTTTTTCAACGATGCCGCCGTCAGCCGGGATGGCCGGTTCGTCGTGTACCCCAGCCTGGCGCGCAACGTCGTCCCGGGTTTGAGCGACAACCTCAACGGCTACGACGTCTTTCTCTACGATCGGGAGACCCTGGGCACGACTCTCGTCAGCCGCGGTCCGGGAGGGGCCCTTTCGGACAACCACTCCGCTGCGGTGCAAATCTCCGCGGACGGCTCCGTGGTCGCGTTCTTCAGCAGCGCCACCAACCTCACGCCCGAGCCCGTCTCAGGCTTCCTCCTCTACCTCTTCGATCGGGCGTCAGGCGCCGTCACACTCGTGGGCCGCGCATCGAGACCCGTGGCGCTGTCCGCGGATGGAAATCTGGTGGCCTTCCGTTCCCGGGAGGAACAGGAGGACGGTCAGGTCATCGTCTTCGATCGAACGACGCACGGGAGGACTCTCGTAAGTCATCGGCAGGGTTCAGCACTGCCTTCGGAGGGGGGGTGTCTGGCCCCCTCGATGAGCGCGGATGGGCGGTTCACCGCCTACGTGTGCCTGGCCAGCGACATCGTGCCGGGCACGCTGCCGGGAGGGAATGTCTTCCTCCACGATCGAACGACGGGTCTGAACACGCTCGTCAGCCCCTCGCTGGAACCTCTCCGGCATTCGCTGCAGCCCCTCATCAGCGACGACGGGCGGTACGTCGCGTTCACGAGCTACGGCTCGACGCTCGTGCCCGGCATCCAGGACCAGAACGGCACGAGTGACGCGTTCCTGTTCGATCGGATCGGTGGCACGCTCACTCTCCTGAGCCGCAAGGCAGGCTCGACGGCAACCGGCGACGCGGAAACCACTGCGGTCGCAATCAGCTCGGACGGCGAGCGGGTTCTGCTCTGGAGCCGGGCCCGGGATCTCGTCCCCATGGAGGACGATCCCGAAGGGGATTCGGACGTCTTTCTCTACCGTCGCTCGACGGATACCAACGAGCTTCTGAGCCACCCTCCGGGGAATCCCACGAAGGCCATCGGAGGCATCGTCTACGACGCCGACACGATGAGCGACGATGGCGGACTCGTGGCCTTCTCGAGCGTGGACCGGACCGGCCCGAACACTGAGGTCCGCCTGTGGGTCTACGAAGAGGCTCGACACGACGTGAGACCCTTGACGTACGCGGGCTACGTCGGCGTTCCCCTCGACGTCCAGACGCAGCCGCGCTTCCTCGTTTCCGGAAACGGCCACCTGGTCGCCTTCACCACCTACGCCGTGGGACTCGGTGTGGGGATCGCGGACTTCGATTCGTCGTCGACGCTGTACGGGTGGAATGCCCTCACGTCGGCCATAGAGCCGCTCTCTCGCGCCGGCGTACCTTCGCGTGCGGCCCTCGTGGAGCTCGACCAGCTCTCGCTGAGCCGGAATGGCCGTGTCGTCGCGTTCCGGGCCACTCATTCCAACGCGTTCGCGGAGCCCCTCGCGCCACCGTCCGGAGGAGGGGTTGCCCTTCACGACAGGGATACGGGCCGAACCGAGCTCGTCAACTGGTCGGGCTCCCGGAACGTCGCGGCGACGGAGGGCTGGCTGGGTGCCTTGAGCGGCGACGGCTCGACGGTTCTGTTCCGGTCGTCGGGAATCGTCGGTCCGGGCCTTCGCGCGCCCGAGACCGGCTCCTGGTTCGCTTTCGACCGCGGGACGGGCGCGATCTCGCTCGTGTCGCGCTCTCTCGATCCGACGGTGGGCGTTCCGGTCGCGAGCACTCGCGTCTCGGTGAGTGACGACGGGCGTTTCGCGACTTTCGAGACCTCGGCTCAGGATGTAGCGGGGGATCTCCCGTCCAACGGCTGGACCCAGGTGTACCTCTGGTCTCGTGATTCGGGCGCCCTCCGGTTGGTCTCGCGGACTCCCTCGGGAAGAGCCGGAGACGGCCCCTCGTCCGAGAGCAGCATCTCTGCCGACGGCTCCACGATCGCGTTCGTATCCCTGGCCCGCGATCTCGTCGAGACCCCCCATCTGTTCGGCTCGGTGAAGCACGTCTACCTCCAGGACCGCGTCACGGGTGCAACGCGCCGGGTGACGCGCGGCGGCCCGGGAGAGGTGAGCGATGTCGAGGGAGGGATCGGCCCCTACCGCTCGCTGAGCGACGATGGGCGCTTTCTGCTGTATCACAGTCGTTCGCGCGCGGGCGAGACCCAGCCGCCCGGGCCGCTCAACCTCTACCGGTACGACCGGGACCTGTCCGGTACCGTGCTCGTCAGCCACGGTGTAGGCGGCGCGCTCGACCCGGCGCTCGCAGATACGCGGAATGGCGAGATCAGTCGCGACGGCCGCCGGGTAGCGTTTCTGTCGGGTGCGTCGAACCTCTTGCCCGGTGCTTCGGCCTCGGCAGACCCTCAGGTGTTCCTCTTCGATTCAATCTGGCCCGACGTGAGGCTCGTCAGCCGCTATATGGATGGATCCCTCGCCGTCGGGTCTTGCAGAGAACCGAGGCTGAGCGCAGACGGCTCGACCGTTGCCTTTGGTCGTTGCGGGTTCTCGCCCAGCTTCGTGTTCCAGCAGGCCTTCGTGTACGACGCGCGAGTGGAGCGACTGGTCCTCGCGAGCCATGCGGCGAACCCCTCCGTTCCGGGAAACGACTCCTCTGGCTGGGACGTCGCGATCGATGAAGCGGGCGATTCGATTCTGTTCGTGAGCGGTGCGCCGAACCTGGGCCTCGGCCTCGAAGCTACAGACCTGATGTTCCTCCCAGAGCGACGGATGGGTCTCTTCGCGTTCTCTCCGCCTCCTATCGTCCAGGGCTCCACCCCGGCGTGCGCAAACGTGATCGGAGGGCGATCCGTGGCGATTCAGGGCAGCCACTTCCAGCCCGGCGCGACGGTGACCCTGGACGGCGTTCCGGCGCAGATCGCGTCGGTGTCGTCGACCGCAATCGTCGCGACCGCGGGGGCCCGGCCAGCGGGATCCGCGCACACGGGTCCCATCGTCGTCACGAACCCGAACGGCGAGTACTTCGCGCTCGGAAACGCGTTCACGTACGCGGTGCGCGGCGACGCGAACAACTCGGGCGCACTGTCGGCCGCGGACGGGTTCTTTCTCTCCCAGGCCGTCTTCCTCGGCGGACCGCAACCCGCGTCGCTCTGCAACGGGGACGCGAACGGGAGCGGCGCGATGACGTCGGCGGATTCGTTCTTCCTCAACCTCCATCTGTTTCTCGGAGGCCCGCCGCCTCCACCGTGACCTGGGAACCTGCGAGGGAAAGCATGACGACGAGAACCGTCCTGGCGCTGGTGAGCGCACTCGTCCTTCCGGGCGCCTCGGAAGGCAGCGTGGATCTCGTCGTCCCCGCGAACCCGATGAGCGAGACGGCTCCGATCGAGCCTCAGCGTTACGGGTTGAGCCGCGATGGCCGTTACGTCGTCTTCCTCAGCAAGGCTCTGAACATCTGCCGTGAGCCGTTCGAGTTCTTCCTGTACAAGCAGGCCTACGTGCTCGATCGCGTGACCGGGGAGACCGCGCTCGTCAGCCACGGCGATGGTCCCTGCGTGCCCGGGGTTCAGGACACACTGAGGGCTCAGATCTCCGCGGACGGATCCGTCATCGCGATGGAGAGCCGGGCCCGAAACCTCGTGCCCGGTTTCCCGGGAGGTCTCTATCTGTATGAGCGGGCGACCGGCACCGTCACCCACGCGGGCTTCGGGTCCTCTCCGTTCGCTCTTTCGGGCAGCGGCCAGTACCTGGCTTACCGCTCGTTCGATCCCGCGTCGGACAAGCAGCTCGTGCTCTTCGATCGCAGCGCGGGCACGCGGACCGTCGTGAGCCACCGCGCCGGCTCGGACGAGCCTTCCGACGGCCTGGCGAAGCAGCCCTCGATGAGCGCGGACGGGCGCTTCGTGGCCTACGTGAGCAATGCGACAGACCTGGTTGCAGGCTCTCCGCCCGGAGATCACGTCTATCTCTTCGATCGGCAGAGCGGACTGAACATCCTCGTGGCGCGAAATGCATCCTCTCCGGTCGTGAGCGCGAACGGGCGGTTCGTCGCCTTCTCGAGTCGCGCGACCGATCTCGTCCCCGGGCAGATCGACGGCAACGCGGTCGACGACGCGTTCCTCTTCGATCGGATCCTGGGAACGACGACCCTCCTCAGCCACACGGGAAACGCCCTTCAGACGGGCGACCGGCGTTCCGGGGTGGATGCGATCAGCGAGGACGGCGCGGTGGTGCTCGTCTCGAGCGACGCGCGGAACCTCGTCGACATGGTGGACGATGCGGAAGGCGCGCCCGATCTCTTCCTCTACCAGACGGGCTCACTGAGGCTCGTCAGCCATTTGCCGGGCCAGCCCGGTGTCGCGCGCGGCGTGTCGGGCCCGGATGCACCGTACGGGTCTCTCAGCGCGACCGGCCAGCTCACGGGGTTCGCTTCCTCGGGCCAGGCCTGGGTCTTCGACGCGATGCTCCAGGACGTGCGGTCCGTTTCCCAACCGGGCTTTCCCGGGGCGCTTGCTGGCGGCACGGAAGCGGGGGCCGTCATCGTCTCGGGCGACGGCCGGCGCGTGATCTTCGGGTCGACCGCGTCCAACCTCGGCGTCGGGATCCGCGATTTCGACGGCGACGTCACTCTCTACGGCTGGGAGGCCGCGAGCGCGAGGGTCGAACCGCTCTCGCGCGTCGGAAGCCCCTCCCGGGCGGCGCTGATCGACGAGTTCTCCGTGAGCCGGAGCGGGAGGTTCGTCGCCTTCGCGACGCCAGTCGCCAACGCGCTGTCGGACCCGCTCGCACCGTCCTCCGGGGGCGGACCGCCGTCGCTCGTGGGTGTGCTGGATCGGCAGACGGGACGGTCGGAGCTCGCGAGCCGGGCCGGCTCCCGAAACGTGCCCATGTCTGCGGGGGCCGCGAAACCGCGCATCTCTGGCGACGGCTCCATGGTCTTCTTTCAGTCGGGAGGCGCCCTCTTCGCCTTTCAGCGGGAGACCGGCGACGTGACCGTCGTGACCCGGTCGAGCATCCCCGGTGTTCCGGCGACCGGCGAATTGAAGGCGGTGAGCGACGACGGGCGTTACGCCGTGTTCGACAGTGGTGATCCGGCTCTCGAGGCCGACGTAGCTTCGAATGGACTGAGGCAGGTGTTCCTCTGGTCGCGCGACACGGGGACAGTCACGATGATCTCGCGTTCCGCCCTGGGGTCGGGCGCGGGGAACGCGGCCTCGGAGGGAGGGAGCATCTCGGCCGATGGGTCCACCGTCGCGTTCCTCTCGTGGGCGACGGATCTGACCGGTCCGGCCGGGACTCCTTCAGCACCGTCCATCGTCTACAGTCAGGTGTACCTCTACGACCGTGTGTCCGGTGCCGTGCAGCTCGTCTCCCGATCGAGCGGCGGCCTGCCCGCCAGGGGTTTCTCGGGGCTGGAGTCGAGGCACCGCATTCTCTCCGACGACGGACGGTTCTTCGTGTTTCGCTGCTCGGCGCCGGACGTCGGAGGGATCGAGCCTCCCGAAGACTGGCCCCTCGTCATCTTCAACCTGTACCTCTTCGATCGGGAGACACAATCCCTGAGTCTCGTGAGCCACGAGCCCGGGCGGCCGATGGCCGCCGCTATTTCCGGAACCGAGGGAGAGGAGCTGAGCGCGGACGGCCGCCGAGTGACGTTCTCTTCCCAGGCCCAGAACCTGCTGCCCTCCCCGCAGGCCACCTTTTCACAGTTGTACCTCTTCGAGCGGGGCTCGGCCGCCCTGACGCTCGTGAGCCGCGCCTCGAGCGGTGCGCCCGGCCCTGGGGCCGCGTTTGGTCGCCTCAGCGCGGACGGATCGTCTGTCGCGTTCTCAACGTACGCGGACCTCTTGACGGGCGCCGAGCACGTTCGATCGCAGGTCTATCTGTACGACATCGACACCAGACGCCTCTCCTTTGCGAGCCACAGTGCGTCGCCGCTCGTCTGCGCTCGGGACTCCTCCAGCGAGCCCGCTCTCGACGACCACGCCGATTCGGTGTTCTTCCTGAGCGGCTCGAACGATCTCGGGACCGGCCTGGGGGCGACGGATCTCGGAGCGGCCACGAAGCCCGAATGGGCGCGCCTCGGCCTCTTCGTCTACTCTCCGCCGCCGCTTCTCCGTGCTGTCGATCCTTCGTGCGCGAGCGTCGTGGGCGGGCGTACGGTGCGGGTGCATGGCGCGCACTTTCCGAACGGCGCGACCGTGACGCTGGACGGTGTGCCGGCGGCGGTGTCTTCCTCGACGTCCTCGGAAATCGTCGTGATGGCGGGCGCGAGGGCGGCGACTCCGGCGCGCACGGGACACGTCCTCGTGACGAGCCCCGGCGGCGAGTACGCGACGCTCGGGAACGCGTTCACTTACGCCGTCCGGGGCGACGCGAACAACTCGGGCGCACTGTCGGCTGCGGACGGGTTCTACCTCGCCCAGGCCGTCTTCCTCGGCGGTCCGCAGCCCGCGTCGCTCTGCAACGGGGACGCGAACGCGAGCGGTGCGATCACGTCGGCGGATTCCTTCTTCCTGAACCTCTACCTCTTCCTGGGCGGCGCGCCGCCTCCCCCTTGAGGTTCCTCGATCCGGGAAGAACGCCTCAAAGGAGGGCTCATGTCTTGTTCTATAACCTGTATGCCAAGTTCCCGAAACCGTTCGATCCTTGACTGTCTCCGGCCCTGGACCCGTATCCAGAGCTCCCCTGGAGCGGACCGGAGCCGAGGTGCAGGGCAGGTGCCGGCCTTCGCAGAGAGGGCGGCTGTTCAGGAATCGTCACAAGCGGCCCGCCCGATGGTCTCTCCTCGCAGCGTGTTGCGCTCGGGCGTTGCGTCCCTCGCGCTCTCGGTCTGCTTCGCCCTTTCGACGGTCGCGAGGGGCGCAGTCGACCTGCTCTCTCGAGCGCATCCGATGGGCGAGACGACGACGGCCATTTGGAGTAACCAGGCGATGAGTCGCGACAGTCGATTCATCGTTTACACCTCGCGCTCCCGCAATGTGGTGCCCGGCTACGTCGACACGGGTTCTCACGCCGACGCCTTCCTCCACGACCGCTCTACGCGAGCCACGGCTCTGATCAGCCGAAGCCTCGCTCCCGGCATACTGGCGAACGGCGATACGAATCGCGTGCAGATCTCGGCAGACGGCTCCCTCGTAGTGTTCGAGAGCCGGGCGACGAATCTGACCCTTGACGCGAAACCCGGTCTGTTTCTCTATGAGCGATCTTCGGGATCCGTCTCGTTCCTCGCAGAGGGTCGAACCCCGGCCGCGATTTCCGCGGATGGTGTTTTCGTGGCCTTCATCTCCGACAGGGTTGGCGATGGTGGACAGCTCTTCCTGCTCGACCGGACGAGCCAGGTGCGCACTCTCGTGAGCCATAAGGCGGGTTCGCCGGAACCAAGCAAAGGCGCTGCGGTGAGCCACTCCATCAGCGCGGACGGCCGGTTCATCGCCTTTCGGAGCGCGGCTTCGGACCTCGCTCCGGACACCCCACCGGGTTCCAACGTGTTCCTGCACGACCGCCTGCTGGGTACGAACACGCTCTTGAGCCGGCGAACCGGCACGCGGCAGGACGTCCTCGTCGACGCGCCGATTCTGAACGGTGACGGGCGGTTCATCGCTTTCGGGAGCATCGCGCCCGACCTCGTGCCGGGTCAGATCGACGACAACGGCTGGACCGACGCTTTTCTCTTCGACCGGCTCGCGGGGACGCTCGCGTTGATGAGCCACACCGCAAACCCGCTGGAGTGTGGCGATCGAGCCTCGCGACCGGTGGCCATCGCCGAGGATGGCTCGACCGTGCTCGTCGCGAGCGCCGCCCGGAACCTCGTGGTGATGGAGGATGATCCCTTCGGTGGTGAGGATCTCTTCGTCCATCGGGTGTCGACGAAATCCAACACCCTCGTGAGCCACCGCCCCGGCAAGCCTTCGGTCGCTGCCGGCGCCTCGCTCGTCGATCGCACGTCCATGAGCGAGGACGGGGCCGTGATCGCCTTCGGAGCCTTGGATCCCGGCTTCTTCTACCAGCTCCGGACCTGGGTCCACGAGACGGACCGAAACGACGTGCGCCCTTTGAGCTACTCGGGATATGTCGAGAATCCGACAGTGAACACGGACTTCGGAAATTTGACCGTGTCGGGAGACGGTCGACTCGTGGCTTTCACCTCGACGGCTTCGAACCTCGGCGTCGGGATACGAGACTTCGATTCGGGGTGGACGCTCTATGGGTGGGACCGATCGTCGTCGGCGTTCGAGCCCCTTTCGAGGGCTGCCGTTCCGTCAACCGCTGCGTTGGTCCGTGCGGAGGCCCGAGTGAGCCGGAACGGACGCGTCGTCGCCTTCGAGCCCGAGAGCTCGAATGCGTTCACCGATCCGCTGGCGGAGGATGCCGTCGGTGTCGCGCTGCTCGACCGGGACACCGGCCGAACGGAACTGGCGAGCTGGAGCCTCTCGCGCAACGTGGCTGCGCCCGCCTATCTCCGAGCGCTGAGCGGCGACGGCTCGACGGTCTTCTTCCAGAGCCGCGGAACAGTTGGCGACGGCCTCGTCGTGCCGGACGGCTTCGCCTGGTTCGCGTACGAGCGGGCGTCGGGAGCGATCTCCCTCGTTTCGCGATCCGCGAACCCGCGAGTGGCAGCACAGGAGCGCGTCTTCCTCGGTGGCGTGACTCTGGACGGGCGCTTTGCGACGCTCGACACGAAGGGCGAGGATCTGGGTGCGGACGTGCCTTCCAATGGGCGGGTCCAGGTTTACCGCTGGTCGCGCGATTCCGGTGCGATCACGTTGGTTTCTCGCGATGAGACTGGATCGGCCGGGGGAAACGGAGACTCGCACACCAGCAGGATCTCGGCCGACGGTTCGACGATCGCGTTCGTCTCAACGGCCACGAACCTCGCGGGAGCGCAGGTTCCCGGGAACGGGAAGCCTCAGGTCTTCCTCCAGGACACGGCCACCGGAGCGATCCGGCTGGTCTCTCGCGACGGGTCCGGCGCGCCGGGAGGCGCTGCGAGCGGCCTGGGCTACCGATCTGTGCTGAGCGACGACGGCCGCTACCTTCTGTTCCACAGCAAGGCCGAGGGGATCGGCGGCCTCGAGAACCCTCTCGGATTCGAGAACGTCTACCGGTTCGATCGGGAAACGTCCGAGATCATCCTCGTGAGCCACGAGCCGGGGCGCCCGCGTGCTGGGGCCAGGGCGAAGTGCATGGAGGAGGAGCTGAGTGCCGATGGACGACGGGTGGCCTACCTCACCCGGGCCGAGAACATCGTTCCAACAGGGAACCGGCTGCAGGTTGTTCTGTGGGAAGCCGACTGGCCTGCGGCCCGCCTGCTGAGCCGGAGGGCCAATGGGGCTCCCGCCTCCGAGGACTGTTCCTTCCCCGCTCTGAGCGCGGACGGATCGACGGTGGCCTTCGGAGCATGCGGGCCCGATCTGTTGCCCGAGGAGGCGTCGGGGCGAGCGCAGATCTTCGTATACGACAGCCGGTCCGATCGGCTTCTGCTCGCGAGCCATGGCGGTTCTCCCGTCGAATCCGGAAACGACAGCTCCTGGGGCTCCGTGGAAATCGATGCCTCGGGAGGCTCGGTGCTGTTTCGGAGTGGAGCCACGAATCTCGGTACCGGCCTCGGCGCCACGGATCTTCTTGCTTGGGGTTTTCCCTCGGACGATCGGCTTGGCCTCTTCGTTTTCTCGCCACCCCCGTTCTTGCTCGCGTCGACACCTTCGTGTGCGAGCTCGGCAGGAGGGCGCATGGTCCGGGTTCAGGGTGCTCACTTCCAGCCGGGTGCGACGGTGACCCTGGACGGTATTGCGGCGCAGGTCGGGTCGGTTTCCCCGACCGAAATCGTCGCGACGGCGGGAGCTCGTGCACCGGGACCCGCGCACACGGGCCACGTCATCGTCACGAACCCGAACGGCGAGTACTTCGCGCTCGGGAACGCGTTCACGTACGCCGTCCGGGGCGACGCGAACAACTCCGGCGCGCTCACCGCCGCGGACGGGTTCTCCCTCGCCCAGGCCGTCTTCCTCGGCGGACCACAACCCGCGTCGCTCTGCAACGGCGACGCGAACGGGAGCGGTGCGATCACCTCCGCGGACTCCTTCTTCCTGAACCTCTACCTCTTCCTGGGCG
>JAEUQS010000394.1 GCA_016789625.1 Acidobacteriota bacterium
CGTGATCGCGGCGAACGCCGACGGCATCTGGAACGAGATCGGGGCCTCCTTCACGTTCCGGGTCCGCGCGCAATTCCACGAGACGCTCTGGTTCTGGCTGCTCCTCACGCTGTCCGCGGCGGCGCTCGCGGCGGGCGGATACCGATATCGCGTTCGCAGCCTCGAGCTCCGTGCGCAGGAGCTGGCCGCGCTCGTGAACCAGAAGACGTTCGGGCTGCAGGAAGAGAAGACCCGCACCGAACGGGCGCTCCGGGGAGCCGAGGCCGCCCGCTCCGAGGCCGAGAAGCAGCGGGAGATCGCCGAGAAGGCCATGTCGGCGGCCGAGGACGCGAACCTCGCCAAGAGCCAGTTCCTGGCCAACATCAGCCACGAGCTCAGGACGCCGCTGAACGCGATCATCGGGTACGCCGAGCTCCTCGAGGAGGACGCCCGCGGCGAGACCCTCGATGACCTCGGCCGGATCCACTCCGCGGCGCGCCACCAGCTCGAGCTCATCAACTCGATCCTGGACCTCTCCAAGATCGAGGCGGGCCGCATGGAGGTCTCCCTCGAGTCCTTCGACGTGAGGCCCCTCGTGGAGGACGTCGCGGCGATCATCCTGCCGCTCCTCGAGAAGAACCAGAACACGTTCTCGCTCGACTTCGAGAACGACCCCGGCGTCATGCTGGCCGACCCGGTCAAGGTGCGGCAGAGCCTGTTCAACCTCCTCTCGAACGCCTGCAAGTTCACGCACAACGGGTCGATCGCGCTCGTCGCGAAGCGGGAGGTGAGGCGCGGCCGGGACACGATCGTCTTCCAGGTGCGGGACACCGGCATCGGCATGACGGTCGAGCAGCTCGAGCGGCTGTTCCAGCCCTTCATGCAGGCCGACGCCTCCACCACCCGCCGCTACGGCGGCACGGGCCTCGGGCTCGCGATCACGAAGCGGTTCTGCCAGATGATGGGCGGCGACGTGAGCGTCTCGAGCGAGAAGGGCGAGGGCACGACGTTCGAGATCGCGCTCCCGGCGGTCGTCGTCATCCGCGACCCGAGGGACCTGAAGTCGAAGACGCCCCCCGCGATGCCGTCCCGCGGGTGAGGCCTATCACGCTTCGGTCCTTGTGCGGAAGCCCCTGAGGGACCACACTTTAAGGCGCTGAATCTCGTTCACGGCCGCATCGAGCGGGCGCATAGGAGCTCTCCATGAAGTCCACGTCACGCCGCCCCCGGCTTCGCGCACTGGCTCTGGGCCTCGGTCTCACCGCGCTCCTTTCCTCCGGCCCGCTGCAAGCGGCGGTCTGCACCTCCGCCGGCACCGGCAACTGGTCGGCGATCGCGTGGTCCTGCGTACCGGTCGCACCGGCTCCGGTCGGCGGCGACGACATCATCATCGCCGGCGCCGTCACGTTCGACCTGCCGTCCTTCTCGGCGAACACGCTGACGGTCAACGTCGCGGCGAGCCTGACGATCAACGCGGGCACCCAGCTCGACGTGACCGCGCCGGGGGCGGCCTCGATCACGGTGGTCTCGGGAGGTCTCCTCACGGTGAACGGGACGCTCGGACCCGCCGGAGCGCCCACGGCGGGAATGAACGTCCAGGCCGGAGGAGCCGTGGGCACAGCCCGCGTCAACGGAACGCTCTGGGTCGCCTCGGTCGATCTGCAATCGGGGACCTCGGGCGCCCTGCTCGACGTCCCTCCGGGCGGCACGGCGAACGTCACCGGCGCGCTCACTTCGGTCGGCAACGGCTATTTCACGGTCGGCACGGCGATCGGTCTCGCGGCCAACCTCAACGCGGGATCGGTGTCCCTCGGCTTCGGCAGCGCTTCGACCGTGGGCCGGCTTTCGACGCTCGACGTCGCGGGGAACTTCGCGCTCGCCTCGAGCGCCGACCTCCAGCTCACGACCAGCACCTCCCGGGTCTTCATCGGCGGGTCCGCCTCGGGCACCGGCACGTTCGGCTGCGCGAGCGGCTCCACCGTCACCTACGACGGGGGGCTCGCGGGCCAGGCCGTGTATCCCACTTCCTACGGAAACCTCGTCATCAACAAGAGCGGCGGGACCCAGGCCTTCGTCAACGGAGCCGTCGTCGCGTTCAACAACTCGCTCAACATCCAGGCGGGCAGCCTCTGGGACAACGGCGCTCAGATCGCCGGCGCGTTCCCGGCGACGATCGTGATGGGTCCGAACACGCTCCTGACGCTCGGCAGCGGGGGCGTGGCGACGCTCTTCCCCACCTCGGTTCCGGCGGGAAACATCACGTTCGACCCCACGAGCACCGTCGAGTACTCGTCGGGCGCCGGCATCCAGCAGATCTCGGCCGTCCCCACCTACGCGAACCTGAACGTCACCACCCGTGGCAGCGGCGCGACGACCAAGAACCTGCCCGGCGCCCAGGTGCTCAACATCAACGGCAACCTCGACATCAGCAACGCCTCGGGCACCACGACGTTCGGGATGGGTCAGGACACGGTGCACGTGGGCCTGAACGTCACAGGCAACGGCGGCATCGGGTTCGAGACCACGACCGGCGCCCTGAACATCGGCGGGAGCTTCCTCAACACGGGCAGCTTCGTGAGGGACCTCAGCACCGTAACCTACTTCGGGCAGGGCGGCCCATTCACGGTGCGCGGCGGAATCATCTACCACAACCTCGTGCTGCAGCCGGGCGCGCCCGTCCTGACGACGTTCCAGCCCGGGGGCGGCAACCTCTCGGTCTTCAACAGCTTCACGCTCGCGAACGGCGTGTCCACCGTTCTGGACCTCGGGGCCTCGAGCCTCTCCGTCGCGGCGAGCGCGCTGCTCAACGGCCTCATCACCGGCACGGCAGGCGTCTCGAACGTGAATCTCTCGGGAAGCCTCGCCGGTGTCGGCGGCATCTCGGGCTCCGCTCTGAACTTCGGCACCACCGCGATTGCCGCCGGCAGCGACATCACGGCCGGCGGACCGGTCACGCTGCCCGCGTCCACCGTCACGAACAGCGGCACGTTCCGATCGACGAACAACGCCGGCATCGACGGCATGTCGGGCTTCTGGATCCAGGGGCCCAACGCGCTCCTCGACGTCAACGGACCGCTCATGCCGACGGGCTCCCTCAACGCCAGCGCCGCCGGGAACACCGTCCGCTTCCTCGGCACCGCCATCGGACAGACGCTCCCCGCGACGAACTACTTCCACATCGAGATCGCCAAGGGTCTGCAGACGGCCGGTCTCGGCGGCGGCATCTCGGTGGCCGGGAACCTCGTCGTCACGTCGGGCATCCTCAACACGGGCCAGTTCCAGATCGGCGGCAACGCGACCGGCATCCTCACGCTCGCCGGGGGCGCCGAGATGGTGATCGGCAACCCCTCCGTCGCGCTCGGTCCCACGTTCCCGACGAACTACACGGGCGCGAACATCACGCTCGCCCCGACGAGCATCGTCAAGTACATCGCGAACGCCGCGCAGTTCATCAACATCGATGTGGGCGCCGGCGGCTACGGATTCCTCCAGACGGGCACGGGCAATACGAACTCCCTGAAGACGGCGGCGGGCGCGGGCTTCCTGCTCGTCCAGAACACACTGACGATCGGAAACGTCGTTCCATTCACGGGGAACCCCACGCTCTCGATGGGTGGCATCAACCTCACGGCTCAGGACGTCTCGGGCAGCGGTGATCTGACGTTCACGACCGGCAACCTCACCATCAACCGCGACTTCAACAACACGGGCTTGTACGCCGCGGGCACAGGCACGACGACGTACGCCACCGGCACGGCGGGGCAGGTCCGCGGGACCACCTACAACAACCTCCAGATCTCCGGCCCCAACAAGACGGCGGCCGGGGGCTTCACCGTCAACGGGAACCTGACGATCGGCGCTCTCGGCGGCCTTGCGGCTGGGGCGTTCAACCACTTCGTGTCGGGGAACTACACCCTCACGGGGGGCGGCACGTTCCTGCCGCAGACGTCGTCGATGTTCTTCCAGGGCAGTTCTCCCCAGAACGTCACGGCGAGCCCGTTCCACCACGTGGCGTTCCTCAATACCGCGGGCACCACGCTGACGGGCGGAATCGCAGTCGGCGGAAACGTCCTCATCAACGCGACGGCCGTGGTGAACGCGGGTGCGTTCAACCATCTCGTCAGCGGCAACTGGACGAATGCCGGAACCTTCAACCCCGGCACGAGCACCGTCACCTTCGACGGGACGGCCTCGCGAAACATCGGAAACGGACCCTTCTACAACGTCACGTTCCAGAACGCGGGCCCGTTCAACCTGACGACCGTCACGAGCTTCCTCAACAACGTCGTCATCTCGGCCACGGGTCCCGCGACGCTCGCGACGGGCAACGGCTTCGACATCGGGGGCAACTGGCAGAACGACGGGGTCTTCGCCGCTTCCGACGGCGTCGCCAACTTCAACGGCGCGGCCCCGCAGACCATCGGCGGCACCCAGAACACCACGTTCTCGAGTCTCCAGATCGCCAACCCCACCGGCGTCACCTTGAACCGCGACGTCGACGTCCAGGTGGGCCTCTCGCTCTTCTCGGGAATCCTCGCGACGGGCCCGAACAAGGTCAACGTTCCCGCGGCGGCGACTCTCTCCCGCACCTCGGGATGGGTCTTCGGCGCGCTCTCCCGCGGGTTCGCGGGCCCCGGCACCGACACGTTCTGGGTGGGCACCGCCTCGACGCTCGGCGAGGTCGGCGTCACCGTGAACGCGGGCGCGGGCTTCTTCACGGTCCGCTCCGTCTCGGGCCTTCACCCGAATCGCACCGGCCCCAACGTCCTCTCGCGCTACTGGACGCTGACGCCGGGGGGAATCACGAGCGCCAACCTCGTCTTCTATTACCAGGACACCGACGTCACCGGCAGCGAGCTCGCCTACGTCCTCGGCCGCTACGCGCCGCCGTGGACGTACCCGCCCGCGACGGTCGACAGCATGTTCAACACCGCCACCGCGAACGCCGTGACGGCCTTCGGCGACTTCACGCTGGGTGAGCCCGCGAGCATCGCCGGAGTCGCGACCCAGCTCGTCCTCACGCGCGCGGGCGCCGGGAACTTCACTGCCGGAACCGCGGACAACCTCACCCTGACCGCGCTCGACGCGAGCGGCGGCGTCTCCCTTTCGTACACCGGCCTCCACAACATCACGTTCGCGGGCGCGAACCCTTCGCCGAATCCGGCAACGCCGCCCAGCGTTTCGAGCAGCACCGGGACCCAGATCGCGTTCGGAACCGCGGTGCCCCTCAACTTCGTGGCCGGCGTGGCGACCGTCTCGGGCGCGAACAACGGCGTCCTGCGCCTCTACCGCACCGAGGCGGTGGCGATCACCGCCACGGACGGCACCATCGCGACGGCCGCGCCCCTCGCGTTCAACGTCGTCCACGGGCCGCTCGGCAAGTTCACGTTCGCGCTCGCGACGCCGCAGCAGAACGGCGTGAACTTCACGGGACCCTCGACGCTCCGCGCCGAGGACGCGTTCGGCAACACGGCCACGTCGTTCAACGCGTCGGTCCAGCCGGTCACGGTGACGGCGAACGCGCCGCTCTCGGGCGCGGTCTCCTTCGCGGGGCACGGCGCCAACGTGCTGAATCTCGCGGGTGACTTCGCGGCCGGAATCGCGAACCTCCAGACGCTCCAGATGCGGTACACGGGCCTTTCCGGCACCGGGACCTTCACCGCCACGCAGGGCGCCGTGAACTCGGCCTCGAACCCCGTCGTCGTGAACGCCGGCGTGCCCGACCACTTCACGGTCGTCGCGGCCGCCTCCTCGCAGACGGCCGGCTCGATCAACCTCCTCACGATCACGGCCGTCGACGCGAACGGCAACGTCGCGACGTCGTACACCGGCAACCACAACCTCACGTTCGCGGGCGCGAACCCGGCTCCCAACGCGGGAACGGCCCCCACGGTGAACGACGTCTTCGGCTCGCCGGTACCGTTCGGCACCGCGACCATCCTCTCGTTCACGAACGGCGTGGCTCAGGCCACGGGGTTCACGAACGGGGCGATGACCCTCTACCGCGCGGAGACGGCCGCGATCACCGCGACCGACGGATCGCTCGTCACCCCGGTGCCCTTCACCGTGGTGGTGAACACCCGCCCGGCGATCCGGTTCCGGTTCCAGCTCACGTCGCCGCAGGTGAACGGCGTCGCGTTCACGGGCGTGAACACCCTGACCGCGGAGGACATCTACGGCAATACGGTGACGACGTTCAGCGCCGCCGTCGACAACGTGACGATCGAGCCGGTCGCCCCGCTCGCCGGAACCGTGAGCGGCCTCGGCAGCGCCGGGAACAACGTGCTCGACCAGGCTTCGAGCTTCGTTCTCGGCGTCGCGAACCTCACCGGCGCGATGCGGTTCGCGGGCTCGGGCTCCGGCGAGTTCAGCGCCACCTCTCTGGGCTTCGCCTCCGGAACCTCCAACACCATCTCGATCACCAACGGCCCGCCCACGCAGCTCGCCATCACGAGCGTGAACGGCGGCGTCTCCCCCACGGCCGGGCTGCCGTTCGGCATCGTGGTCGAAGCGCAGACGGCGGGCGGGCTGCCTTCGAACGTCTCCGCCAGCACGAACGTCTCGATCTCGCTCCTCTCCGGCACAGGAACCCTGGCCGGAACGCTCACGGGCACGATCCTCGCGGGCACGAGCTCCGTCGCCATCGGCGGCCTCACGTACACGAAGGCCGAGACCGGCGTCGTTCTCCAGGCGGCGCGCACCTCGGGCGACGTCCTCGCCTCGGGTCCGTCGGCCCCGTTCACGGTCGTCTCCGGCGCGCTCGACCACTTCCTCGTCGAGGCCGCGGGCGGCGGCAACATCGCGCCGCAGACCGCGGGCGCGCCGTTCGCGCTCCGCATCACGGCGTTCGACGCCTACGGCAACGTCGTGACCGCCTACGGAGGCACCGTCCTCCTGACCTCCCACGCGGCCCTCACCGGGGCGCCCGTCTCGAGCGGCGCGTTCACGAACGGCGTCCTCGCGAGCCAGAACGTCACCATCACCTCGGCGCAGGTCGCCACCACCGTGACGGCGACGGACGGCGCGTTCTCGGGCACGAGCAACGCGTTCGTCGTGAACCCAGCAGGCGTCGTGAGCTTCCTCGTCGAGGCCGGCAGCGGCGGCAGCATCGCCCCGCAGACCGCGGGCGTCGCGTTCCCCATCCGCATCACCGCGCGGGACGCGTTCGGCAACACCGCCACGAGCTTCACGGGTACCCCGGACCTCACCATCACAGCGGGCGGCCTCACGCCCCCGACCGTCGTCTTCGGCGCTGCCGACAACGGCGTCCGCACGCTGAACGTCACCGCCGCCACGGCCGGCAGCATGCAGTCCATCACCGTGAGCGACGTGCCCACCGCGGGCACGGGAACGAGCAACCCCTTCACGGTCAACCCGGCCGCGGGCGGCGGGGCGACGAACTTCCTCGTCGAGGCCGGGGCGGGCGGCGCGATCGCACCGCAGCGCACCGGAGTGCCTTTCGCCATCCGCATCACGGCCAAGACGGCCGGGGGCGCCGTGGACACGGCCTTCACCGGGGTCGCGACCCTCACCACCACCGCGGGTCTCGTCTCGCCCTCGAACGTCACGTTCGGGGCCGGCGACAACGGCGTCAAGACCGTCAACGTGACGGTCTCGACGGCGGGCATCACCCAGACCATCTCGGCCACCTCGGGCGCGGTGACGGGCACGAGCAACCCGTTCACCGTCGATCCGTCTTCGTGGAGCATCAGCGTCACCGGCCTCGACGGCGGGTCGATCGGCACGCAGGTGAACGGCGTGCCCTTCGACATCGAGATCGCGCTCTCGGATTCCGGCGCGATCCGTCGCCGGCTGCTCGCGGGCGGAACGTTCGAGGGCAACCTCCATCTCTCGACGAACCAGGGCTCGGTCAGCCCGTCGGTCATCCCGTTCGTCGCGGCCGACAACAACCTCAAGCTCGTCTCGGTGACGGTCACGGGCGGAGGCCCGCTGCAGACGATCACCGCCACGGAGCCGCTCACCGGCTCGGCGGGCACCTCCGCGACCTTCACGGTCACGGGTGGCGGCGGCGGGGGCACGGCTCCCGACCTTTCGCTCACCAAGTCTCACGCCGGAACGTTCTTCGTCGGCTCGCCGGGCGCTTACACGCTCACGGTCTTCAACGGCGGCAACGCGCCGACGACCGGCCCCATCACCATCACCGACATCCTTCCCGCCGGCCTGAGCTTCGTCTCC
>JAEUQS010000399.1 GCA_016789625.1 Acidobacteriota bacterium
ACGACCACCGGAGCGGGCTCCGTGGCCTTGACCACGGGCGCTGCCGTCGGCACCGGCTTGGTGGTCGTCTTCGCCGATTCCGTCGCCGGCGTCGGTTCCTCGGTCGCCGTCGCGAGGCTGGCGCTCGTCTCGGGCGGGGCCGGGGCCGGGGTTGGTACGGGTTGCTCCGTGCCGGAGCTCTGCGCCTGCGGCTTGATCACGAGGAGGTAGACCGCCGCACCTCCCGCTCCCAGAACCAGGACGGCCGCCGCGAGGAAGATCCCGAGCGCGCTCTTCTTTTCGTCGGGCGGAGGAGAGGGCGAGACGCCAAAGGTCGGTGGCGCGGGCCGGAGGCTCATCTGGCCCACTTCGCTCTGGGCGTGGGGCCTCGCCGCCGGGCGCGAGATGGGGGCGTCCTTGACTCCGCCTCCACCGCCACCGCCGGAGGTTCGCGAGCCGGTGCGGTCGCTGCCCATGCCGCCCGCGCCGCCGACGGTCACGTTTCCCACGTTCGCGGTGGGCTGCCGCGAAGAGGTCGTGAGCGGCATCGAGGCCGATCCGGCCAAGGCTCCGCCCGTGCGCGGGGGCGGTGTGTGGTCCGCCCGGGAAGCGGCCTCCTGCCGGGAGCCTTTGGTGAAGAGATCCCTCGGCGGAAGGTCGCTCCCGGCATCGGGCCGGGCAGCCCCGGGGAAGAACGCCGAGGCGCCGTCGGGAGCCACGATGGTGGCCTCGTCGCCCGTGTACGACTGCTGCTGCGAGGCGCTCATCGAGGTGGCGCCCGAGAGCCGGTCGGCAATCGACTGGAGCTCGTCGCGAATCTCGAGGCAGGAGCTGGGGCGGTTCTCGCGGTTCTTCTCGAGGCACCTCATGACGAGGCTCTCGAGCGACTGCGGCACGCTCTGGTCGACGTCCGACGGGCGACCCGGCGTCTCGTTCAGGATCTTGTAGAGGACCGTCGAGATGTGGTCGCCGCCGAACGGCTTCTGGTGCGTGAGGAGCTCGTAAGCCAGCACTCCGAGCGAGAAGATGTCGGTGCGCGGGTCGACGGGCTCGCCGCGGATCTGCTCCGGGGCGAGGTACGAAGCCGTGCCGAGCGTGATCCCCGTCTGCGTCAGCGTGGACTGCGACACCATGGACTTGGCGATGCCGAAGTCCATGATCTTGATGGTGCCGTCCTCGAGGACGCGGATGTTCGCGGGCTTGATGTCGCGGTGGATGATGCCCGCCGTATGCGCATAGCCGAGGCCTTCGCAGACGTCGAGGAGGATGCGCACCTTGCGGCCCACGGGCATCGCGTCCTTGCGCTTGATGGTGCGGTCGAGGTCCTCGCCGGTGAGGAACTCCTGGACGATGTACGGCACCCCGTCGTCGGTGACGCCGAAATCGTAGATCGTCGTGATGTTCCGGTGCTGGAGGTTTCCCGCGAACTCGGCCTCGCGAAAGAACCGCTTCTTGATCTCTTCTTCTTCACTCTGGCAGGTCTTGATGGCGACCAGGCGTTTGATGAAGGGATCGCGACCCTTGAAGACCGAGCCGAATCCCCCGACGCCGATCTTTTCGACGATCTGGTACTTGCCGACCTGCTTGAGCATTGATCCGGGAAAGGGTAGCACGCGGCATTTGAGAGCCCGCGCTCTTCTCGGGCCGTTCCGCGACCTCCCGGGGGACGGGGTAGCATCGGGTGGTGAAGGGCTCGGGAAACGGCGGCGGCGCCCGCTTCCTCGTCGCGTTCGCCCTGGCCCTCGCGGCCGGGGCGTGCCGAAGGAGCGAGACCGCCCCCGAGTCTCTCAAGGCGGCCGCGCCGGCATTCGAGACACGGGTCGATTCGTACCGGCCCCCGGCCGACGGACGGCTCGTTCCCCGGCAGATCGAGAAGTACATCGAGGTGCGCACGCGTGCGACCCAGCGCGCCGAGCGCGCGCTGCCGGAGCCCCCGGAGCAGAAGGGCCTCGGAGACGCCCTCTTCGCGACGCCGCCCGACATCGAGGCCGCTCGCGCTCTCGGGGTCAACACCGAGGAGTACCTCTGGGTGAAGGAGAAGATCCACGAGGCCGAGGGCGCCCGTCTCGCCGCGAAGCTGGATGCCGACTTCATCGATCTCCTCACGAAGAACCTCGCGACGCTCGCGAAGCGGCGCGCGGAAGCGCAGGACGAGCCCTCGCGCAAGCTCCTCTCGGAGCAGCTCGCGACCTTCGAGAACGAGCTCGCCCGCGTGAAGCGCGAGCAGAAGGAGCTCGAGCCCGAGGACGTGAGGGCGAACATGCGGATCCTCGAGCCCTTTCGCGCGCGGCTCCAGCCGCTCGAGGCGGAAACGGCCCGGCTGCGACAGCGGGTCCGCGCCCCCGCATCCGAGAAGAAATGAGCCGCGTCGACTCGCTCCTCGACGAGGGCCTCGAACGGGGTCTCTTCGCGGGCGTCGCCGCGGGCATCGCGGGCCCCGGAGGGGTGATCCTCGAGACGTATCGGGGTGCCGCCCGCGTCGAGCCTCGCGAGGCGCCCGTCGAGCCGGGCACGCTCTGGGACCTCGCGTCCCTCACCAAGCCCCTCGCGGGCGCCCACCTCGCTCTCTCGCTCGTGGACGCCGGAGCGCTCGAGCTCGTGTCGCCGGTCTCGCGCTTCGCGGACGTGTTTCGCAAGACGCGGTTCGACGGCGTGACGATCGGACACCTCCTCACGCACACCTCCGGCATGGCGGACTGGTTTCCCTGCTACGTGCGCGGTGAGGGGCGCGCCGCCTACCTCCGAACCCTCTCCGAGGTCGATCCCGACGGTCCTCCGGGCCGCAAGACGAACTACTCCTGCCTCGGGTATCTCGTTCTCGCGAGCATCGTGGAGAGCGTCTCGGCGCAGCCCCTCGACGGGTTCTTCCGGGAGCGGGTGTCGGATCCTCTCGGTCTCGCGGACGACCTCCTCTTCCTTCCCGGGGATGCGAGTCCCGCGCTCCGCGGGCGCGCCGCCGGCGGGGAGCGCGACGACGCCACGGAGCGCGCGCTCGTGGCCGCGAGGAAGCTCAGGTACGTGGGCTTCCGGAGCGGTGTCGTGAACGGCGAGGTGAACGACGGCAACGCCGCGCGGCGCGCGGCCGGCGTCTCCCTGAACGCGGGCCTCTTCGGAACGCTGCGCGCCGTGCTCGCGGCGGGCCGGGCCTGGCTGCCGGGGAACGCCCGCACCCTCGCCGAAGGCACGCTCGTCGACGCGACGCGCGACCACACGCCCGGCCTGGGCGAGCCGCGCGGGCTCGGATGGCAGTTGGCCACCGCGGAGAACGCGGGGGGTGAGGCGCTGGGCAAGGGCGCGTTCGGACACACGGGCTTCACGGGCACGTCGTTGTTCGTCGACCCCGAGACCCAGTGCGTCTTCGGGCTCCTCACCAACCGGCTGCATCCCCTGAGGACCCCCGATCTCGCGCAGCCCAACCAGGGGGCGCAGCCCGGTGAGATGAACGACTTCCGGCGGAGGTTCCACGACGCCGCCCGATCGCTCGTCGAAAGCTAGACTCGGAAAAGGAGATTCCAATGAGGATGATCGACCCGCTCCTGATGGAGCTCGACCGTGAGTGCTCTTCGACCCGCAAGCTCCTGGCGCGCGTGCCCGACGACAAGCTCTCCTGGGCGCCGCATGCCAAGTCCATGACGCTCGGGAAGCTGGCCTGGCACCTCGCGGTGCTGCCCGGCTGGATCGGCGCCTCGGCGCTCGGCGACGGCTGGGACTTCGCTTCGGGCGCGCAGCCGCCAGCGCCCGCGACCGCGGCCGAGATCCTCGCGGCGTTCGACGCCAACGTCGCGAGCGCCAAGGTGAACCTGGCCCAGCTCGACGACGAGAAGGCCTTCGGTCTCTGGACGCTTTCGTCGAGCGGCAAGGAGATCTTCTCGATGCCGCGCATCGCGCTCGTGCGGTCGATCCTGCTCAACCACTCGATTCACCAC
>JAEUQS010000565.1 GCA_016789625.1 Acidobacteriota bacterium
TGGGTGCTCCGCGCCGCGGGCGACTACGAGAACCAGAACGGCCGGGATCCGCTCCCCGCCTGGAACGAGGCGGTCGCGAGCGCGCGCGAGGCCATCGCGCGGGACGGGGAGAACGCCCAGGCGTTCCGCCACCTCGGCACCGCGCTGCAGGTCATCTCCGCGGCGGAGGAGAAGAAGGGCGGCGATCCCAGGGAGCGTCTCGTGGAGGCGATCGCGGCCTACGAGAAGGCCGTCGCGCTCTCGCCGAACGACGCCTCGATCTACAACAACCTCGGCAACACCTACGGCGTGAAGGCCGACTGGGAGCGCTTCCACGGCGTGGATCCCCGCCCCTCGCTCAACGCGTCGATCCAGGTCTTCCAGAAGTCGCTCGAGCTGGACCCGCGCCTCCCGCTGGCCTGGAACAACATGGCGATCTCGGTGAAGGACCGCGCGGGCTGGGAGGCGAGCCGCGGGCTGCCCGAGGCCGCGACCTCGCTCGACGAGGCCATCGGCTACTACCAGAAGGCGCTCGAGCTGAATCCGACCTACCTCTACGCCACGAACAACCTGGGCGCCGTGTACATGCAGAAGGCCCGGCTCTTCATCGACACCGGCGCCGGCGACCCCGTGCCGTTCCTCGACCTCGCCGAGAAACTCTGCACGAAGGCCACCGAGATGAACCCCAAGTACAACTCGCCCCGCATCATCCTGGGCGCCACGTACCTCCAGCGGGCGGCCTGGGCGCGGGGCCAGGGCGAGGACCCCACGCCGATGCGGGACAGGGCCATCGCGAGCTTCCGCGTGGCCGCCGAGATCACGAAGGGCAACAACCCGGCGCCGTTCGAGGAACTCGCCGGCCTGCACCTCGCCAAGGCCCGCGACGCGTTCGAGAAGGGCGCCGATCCGGCGGCCGATCTCACGAGCGCCCGCGAGAGCGCCGAGAGAGCGCTCTCCATCTCGCCGAAGGGCTCCGGCATCCTTCAGCGGCTGGGAGAGATTGCGGCGCTCGAAGGGCGGATCCTCGCGGCCCGGGGCAAGTCCCCCGAGGCGGCCTTCGCGAAGGCCGAGGAGCTTCTCTCGCGGTCGGTGAGCGAGAACGAAGGGCGGGGCTTCGCGTTCACGGCGTTCGCGGAGCTGGCCCGGCGCAAGGCCGAGTGGCTGCTCGCCAGGGGCCGCACCGAGGAGGCCGCGAAGGAGATCGCCCGAGGTCTCGAGCGGACGGACGACGCGTTGAAGACGAACCCGCGGAATGGCGACGCCCTCCTCAAGCGGGGCACGCTGCGGCTCCTCGAAGCGCGCGCGACCGCGGAGCCCGGCGCGAGGCGCAAGGCCGCCGAGAGCGCGATCGAGCTCCTCTCGCGCGCCGCGGCGGCCAAGCCGGTCCTGAAGAGAGACGCCGAGGCGCTGAAGGAAGAAGCGAGAAAGGCGTTCTGAGGTTCCTCAGCCGGCCTTGGCCACGAGCCGCGGCCCCGGCGCCGTCTCGCTCTCCGTGAGCAGCGGGGCGATGCCCTCCTCGAGCCAGGTGTGCTCGCCCTTGAGCACGTTCTTGGCGACCGCGTAGGTGAGGACGTCGTCGTTCGAGGAGATCTTCGCGAAGCTCTGCGCGACCCGCCGGCGCATCCTGCGGGCGAAGAGATCGGCCAGCTCGACGGCGCCCCTCGCGCCCTCCTCGTTGGCCTGCACCATCGCGTGAGCCCGCGCGACGGTGGCCGTGAGCGCGAACAGATCGGCCCCGATGTCCACGGCGCGGAAGAGGAGCGCCTGGCGCTTCTCGAGCTTCGGGCCGTTCGCCGCCATCATGTGGAAGATCGTGCGGGCCAGCTTCCGCGTGGTGCGCTCGGCCCAGCGGACGTGGGACGCGAGCGCGCCGAACTCGGCGTAGCGCGGCCAGCGGCCCCAGCCCAGCCAGCGGGACGGATACCACGTGGAGTAGAACGCCGCGACCCGCGGCAGCGCGGCGATCTTCGTGCCGATCGAGGTCTTGGGGTTGACGACGTCGAACGCCACCGCGAGGTGCTTGTCGAGCGCCTCCCGCGCGATGAAGAGCCGCATGATCTCGGAGGAGCCCTCGAAGATCAGGTTGATGCGGTAGTCGCGCATCATGCGCTCCACGGGGATGGGCTTCTCGCCTCGCGAGCGCAGGGAGTCCGCCGTTTCGTAGCCGCGGCCGCCCCGGATCTGGAGCGTGCGATCGGTGATCGTCCAGCCTTCCTCGGAGTTCCACATCTTGGCGACGGCGGCCTCGAGGCGGATGTCGCGGTCCCCGGCGTCGGCCATCGAGGCGGTGAGGTCGGCGATCGCGTCCATGGCGAACGTCGTCGCGGCCATCTCGCCGATGAGCTGCGCGATCGCGTCGTGCCGGCCGATCGACTGTCCCCACTGGACGCGCTCCTTGGCCCATTCGCGACAGATGCCGACGGCGCGCTTGGCGAGCGCGCCACAGGACGCCGGCAGCGTGAGGCGGCCCGTGTTGAGGGTGACGAGCGCGAGCTTCAGCCCGCGGCCCTCGGCCCAGAGGAGGTTCTCCTTCGGCACCTTGACGTTCCGGAACCGGATGACGCCGTTCTCGATCGCCTTGAGACCCATGAAGTGGCACCGCACGACGACCTCGACGCCGGGCATGTCGCGCTCCACGATGAAGGCCGAGATCTTCTTCGTGTCGGCGTGCCGGGCCATGACGACGAAGAGCTCGGCGATCGTGCCGTTCGTGCACCAGAGCTTCTCGCCGTTGATGACGTAGTCGCCCTCGGGCGTCTTCGTCACGGTGGTCGCGAGGTTCGCGGGATCCGAACCCACCTCGGGCTCGGTGAGCGCGAACGCGGAGACCGCGCCCTTCGCGCAGCGCGGGAGGTATTTCTTCTTCTGCTCGGGCGTGCCGAACATCTTCACCGGCTGCGGCACGCCGATCGACTGGTGCGCCGAGAGCAGCGCGACGAGGTTGCCGTCGCGGCTCGTGAGGAGCTTCATCAGGTCGCCGTATTCGCGCTGGGTGAAGCCGAGACCGCCGTACTCCTTCGGGATCTTCATGCCGAAGGCGCCCATCTCGGCGAGACCCTTCAGCACGTTCTGCGGGATCTTTCCTTCGCGGTCGATCGCGTCGCTGTCGACCTCCTCCACGAGGAACTTCTCGAGGCGGTCGTAGAACGCGCGGAACTCCGGCCGCTCGGCGGGCTTCCCGGGGAACGGGTGGATGAGATCCAGCCGGTAGTTCCCGAGGAAGACCTCCTTGAGGAAGCTGGGCTTCTCCCAGTCGGTCTCGCGGGCGTCCTCGGCCACCTGTCGGGCCTCGGCCTCGGAGACGTGCTTCGGCGCGGGGACGGGGCGGAGATTCTCGCGGTTGTCGCTCATGAGCGTCCTCGGGGCGGGCTCGCGTCCGCGGCCCGCGCATAAGCCGCCGATGATGCCTGAATCACGATTCAGTGAATAGGGGCTCATTCATTTTCTTTCCCCGGACCGCCCGTATCCCGGGCGCGGCCGCCCCTGCGGCTCGGCTATCCTCGGCCGCTATGGCCCTTACCCGCCGCTTGCGCGGCCCCCTCCTTTGGCTCCGCCCGTACCGGGCTGCGCACCTGCTCCTTTGGCTCCGCCCGTACCGGGCTGCGCACCTCCTCCTCCTTCCGGCCCTCGCGATCCTCGCCCCGGGCTGCTCGGTGAAGACGCTCGCCGTGAACGCGCTCGGCAAGTCGCTCGCCGACGGCGGCGGCACCTACGCGAAGGACGACGACCCCGAGCTCGTCGCGGGGGCCATACCGTTCGGTCTCAAGACGATCGAGGGGCTCCTCGAGGCCTCCCCGAAGAACCCGGACCTCCTCTTCGCCGCGGCCAGCGGGTTCGTGCAGTACGGGTACGCGTTCGTGGGCCAGGAAGCCGACTTCGTCGAGGCGAAGGACTTCGCGCGCGCCCTCGAGCTGCGCGGACGGGCGAAGCGGCTGTACGCCCGCGCGCGGGGCTACGGCTTCCGGGGTCTCGAGGTCTCGATGCCCGGATTCACCTCGGGGATCCGGACCGATCTCGAGGCCACGCTGGCCCGGGCCACGAAGAAGGACGTCGCGCTCCTCTACTGGACGGCCGCGGCCTGGGGCGCTCAGATCTCGATGTCCAAAGAGGACTCCGAGCTGACGGCCGACCTCGACCTCGCGGCCGCGCTGGCCCGGCGGGCGCTCGTCCTCGACGAGACGTTCGGAGCCGGCTCGATCCACGACTTCTTCCTCTCCTACGAGGGCGCGCGTCCGCCGTCGGCCGGGGGCTCGCCCGCCAGGGCCCGCGAGCACTTCGCGCGGGCCGTCGCGATCTCCTCGGGACACCGGGCCGGCCCGTACGTCTCCCTCGCCGAAGTGGTGTGCGTGGGCGCGCAAAACAAGCAGGAATTCACCGAGCTCCTCGAGAAGGCCCTGGCGGTGGACGTGAACGCCGACCCCGAGCAGCGCCTCGCGAACCTCATCGCGCAGAAGCGGGCGCGCTGGCTGCTCACCCGCGTCGACGATCTCTTCATCGAGTAGTCGCCCGCGGCCCCGTTCTTGCGATACCGCCCGACGGAGAAACGATTTTGATGAATCCCAAGCAGACCCGACGCCGTTTTCTGACGCTCCCCGCCCTCGCGCTGGCCGGTTTGGCCGCCCTCGGCGCGCCCCCGGCCTCCGCGCAGACCGTGGTCGTCAAGATGGCGACCCTCGCGCCCGACGGCTCCGAGTGGCACACGATCCTCAAGACCATGGGCGAGAAGTGGAAGACCGCGTCCGGCGGCAAGGTCGACCTCAAGATCTACGCGGGCAGCGTGGCCGGCGACGACACCGACGTCGTGCGCAAGATGCGGCTCGGCTCTCTGAACGCCGGCATGCTCACCTCGGCCGGCGTCTCGAGCGTCGACAAGACGATCTTCGCGCTCCAGATCCCCATGCTCTATTCCTCCTACGACGAGGTCGACTACGTCCTCGGCAAGATGGAAGGCCGCATCAAGGCCTCCCTCGAGGAGAAGGGCTTCGTCGTCCTCAACTTCGTGGACGCCGGCTGGGTCCACTTCTTCACGAAGACGCCGGTCAAGACGCCCGACGACCTCAAGCCGCTCAAGCTCTTCTCGTGGGCCGGGGACGACAAGGCCCTCGAAGTGTGGAAGGGCGCGGGCTTCAACCCCGTGCCGCTGCCCTCGACGGAGATCTCCACGGCTCTCAAGACCGGGCTCGTGAACGCGCTGCCCACGACGCCGCAGGCCGCGGTGATTCTCCAGTGGTACAACGACGCCAGGAACATGACCCAGGTGAGGTGGGCGCTCCTCGTGGGGGCCACGCTCATCAACAAGTCCACGTGGGAGAAGATCCCTGCCGAGCTGCGGCCCGCGCTCCTGGCCGCGGCCGAAGAGGCCGGAAAGAAGCTCCGCACCGACATCCGCGCCGCCGGCGACCGGGACCTCGTGGCCATGCAGAAGCGCGGCCTGAACGTCATCCCCGTCGACGCGGCCGTCGAGGCGCAGTGGCGCTCCGTGGCCGAGGCCGCGTACCCCAGGATCCGCGGCCCGATCATCCCCGCCGACGCGTTCGACGAGGCTCGCAAGCACCTCGCGGACTTCCGAGCGCAGAAGGCGCCGGCCGCGCCGCCGGCCGCGGCTCCCGCCGCCCCCGCCAAACCCGCACCGAAGAAGGGTTGATCGAAGCGTGACGGTCGCGGCCGGAGACGCATCCCCAGACGCTCCGGCCGCGCCGGGCCCTCTCTTCAAGCTGCCCCAGGCGCTCCTCGTCTTCGCGCTCCTCATGGCCGCCATCCTGCCGCTCGTGGACGCGATCGGGCGTCCGCTGGGCGGCTTTCACATTCCCGGCAACAACAGCTACCTCTCGCAGCTCACGCTCTGGATCGCGTTCCTGGGCGGCGTGATGGCGGCTCGCACGCGCGAGCATCTGACGCTCTCCACCGCCGAGCTCCTCCGCGAGGGCCGTCCGCGCGACCTCGCGCGGCTCTTCTCCTACACCATCGCGGCCGCCGTGGTGGCGGTGCTGGCCTACGCCAGCGTGGGCCTCGTGAAGGCCGACCGCGAGGCCGGCCAGACGCTGCCCTTCCCGTTCGTGCCGAAGGGCATTCCCGAGTGGTGGAGCGAGTGCGTCATGCCGGTGGCGCTGAGCCTCATCGCGCTCCAGTTCGCCTTCGGGGCGTCGCGCAGGTGGTCCGGCCGCATCGCCGCTCTCGCGTTCGTGGGCGCGGTGTTCGCGGTGGGCCACTTCGCGCCCGCGCTCCTCGTGAAGGCCGTGTGGCCCATCGCGATCCTCATCCTCGCGGCCGCGCTCCTCGGCGCGCCCGTCTTCGTCGCGATGGGCGGGCTCGCGCTGCTCCTCTTCTTCAAGGACGACGTTCCGGTCTCGGCCGTTTCCGCCGAGGTCTACCGGCTCATCGCCTCGCCCACGCTGCCGGCGATTCCCCTGCTGACCGCCGCGGGCTACATCCTCGCCGAGGGCGGCGCGTCCCACCGGCTCGTGCGGTTCTTCCGCGCGCTCTTCGGCTCCCTGCCGGGCGGCATCGCGGTGATGGTCGCCGCGGTCTGCGCGATCTTCACGACGTTCACCGGCGGCTCGGGCGTGACGATCATCGCGCTCGGCGGCCTCGTCTACCCGATGCTGCGCGACGACGGCTACGAGGAGGGCTTCTCGCTCGGCCTCGTGACGGCCTCGGGCAGCCTCGGGCTGCTGTTTCCGCCCAGCCTGCCGGTGATTCTCTACAGCGTCGTCGCCGGCGTGCCCGCGGATTCGCTGTTCATCGCGGGTCTCCTGCCGGGCCTCCTGCTCATCGTCCTCGTCGCGGCCTGGGGGATTCGCGCGGGCAAGGCGAAGGACCGGGCCGGCGCCGTGAGGCCGAAGTTCTCCTGGAAGGAGCTCGGCACGTCGTTCTGGGCCGCCAAGTGGGAGCTGGGGCTGCCCGTCGTCGTCATCGTCCTCTTCGCGACGGGCAAGGCGTCCCTCGTGGAGGCCGCGGCCGCAGCCTGCGTTTACGCGATCGTCGTCGAGTGCTTCGTGATGCGCGACATCCATCCCGTGAAGGAGCTGCCCGCGGTGCTCCTCAAGAGCGCGGGGCTCATGGGCGCCGTGCTGCTGCTGCTCTCGATCGCCATGGGGCTCAC
Organism: Acidobacteriota bacterium; assembly: GCA_016789625.1. Lineage (GTDB taxonomy): Bacteria > Acidobacteriota > Thermoanaerobaculia > UBA5066 > UBA5066 > JAEUQS01. Next base: position 7,082 of record JAEUQS010000565.1, read on the forward strand.
GAGCTATCTCGTGGACGCGATGATCCCGGCGCAGCTCCTCTCGTGGGTGCAGTCCAGCATCCACTCACCCTGGGTCTTCCTGCTCGTGCTGAACGTGCTGCTGCTGGTGCTCGGGAGCGTGCTCGAGATCTACTCGGCGATCGTCATCCGGGCGCCGCTCGTCGCGCCGATGGGCGCGGCGTTCGGGATCGACCCCGTGCACCTCGGCATCATCTTTCTCGCGAACCTGGAGCTGGGTTTCCTGTTCCCGCCCGTGGGGCTCAACCTGTTTCTCGCGAGCTCGCGGTTCAAGAAGCCGCTGCCGAGCCTGTATCGGCACGTGGTGCCGTTCCTCCTGATCCTGGGGGTCGGAGTGCTGCTGATCACGTACGTGCCGGCGATGTCCGTCGGCGTCCTGAAGCTCCTCGGGAAATAGAAAGGGGCGAAGCCGCGCTTCGCCCCTCGCCCTGACCGCCCGGTCTCCTAGTACCGGTTCACGAACACGTAGTGCCCGGGGACCCAGTAGCCGTAGCGGTCGTAGTGGCCACGCACCCAGACGCGCTCGGGCTGGTAGTAGTACGGACGAGGACGGGGACGGTAGTAGCCGGGGCCCGCGGGGCCGTAGGCACCCCCACGCCGGTCGTTGCGGTTGTAGCGGTTGTCCCTGTCGTGACGGTCATAGCGGTCGTGGCGGTCGTGCCGGTCCCCGGCAAACCGTACGTCGACCTGAACGCTACCGGCCTCGGCGGCCGGAGCTGCGAGGAACGTCCCGCCGAGGAGCGCCGCGGCGAGCGCGAGGGTACGAAGGGGTCGAAGCGAGCGGATCGTCATGGCGATCACCTCCACTTCCCCCTATGGCAACGAGCGTGCCGGGCTCGATCGTTCCCTTTCGAGGACGCCCGCGTTAACGTGTGCCGATGAACCTTTCCCGCCGCACCGCCTCGCTTCTCCTCGTCGCGTTCCTCGCGTCGCCCACCTTCGCGTCCTCGCCTCAGCCGGGTCCCTACGACCCGAACGCCGACGCGGCTAAGGCGCTCGCCGCCGCGGGCGAGCGGGCCGCAAAAGAGAAGAAGCGGGTTCTGGTGGTCGTGGGCGGCAACTGGTGCGTGTGGTGCCGCGCGCTGGACCGGCTGATGAACGAGGACGCGACGGTGAAGAGCGCGGTCGCGGCGTCCTACGTTCTCGTGCACCTCAACTACTCCAAGGAGAACAAGAACGAGGCGCTGCTCGAGAAGTACGGGCGCCCCGACAAGCTGGGCTTCCCCGTGCTCCTCGTCCTCTCCCCGAAGCTCGACCTCGTGACGACGCAGGAGTCCGGCAGCCTCGAGACCGGCGACAAGGACCTCAAGGGCCACGACCCCGCCAAGGTCCTCGCCTTCCTCGCGAAGTGGAAGGCCTAGAAAGCGAAAACGGGCCCCTCGCGGGAC
>JAEUQS010000584.1 GCA_016789625.1 Acidobacteriota bacterium
CTCCGCATCTTCACCACGTCGTCGCCCACCGGCTCCGAGTGCCTGCCGGGCGTCGGCGCGGCGGAGGCCGGGCGCTTCCTCGCGCGGCCCGAGTCGCGCTCCTTCCTCGACACGACCTCCGGGTTCGCGAGCGACGAGGTCACGGTCGTGACGATCGGCGACGGCTCGACCTCCGAAGGCGAGTTCTGGGAGGCCCTCAACTACGCCACGACGCAGAAGCTCCCGGTCCTCTTCGTCGTCGAGGACAACGGCTACGCCATCTCCGTCCCCGTCGAGGTGAACACGCCGGGCGGCTCGATCTCGAAGCTCGTGCGCGGCTACCCCGGCCTCTTCATCACCGAGACCGACGGCTGCGACTACCTGGGCTCGTATGACGCGTTCAAGTACGCGGTCGCCTATTGCCGCGACCGGCGGGGTCCGGCGCTCGTGCACGCGCACGTGACGCGGCCCTACTCGCACTCCCTTTCCGACGACGAGAAGCTCTACCGTCCCGAGGCCGAGCGTCGCGAGGAGGCCGAACGGGACCCCATCGGCCGCATGGAGCGCTTTCTGGTGGCCGAGGGCGTCCTCACCGCCGAGAAGGTGACGACCCTCAAGGCGGAGTGGGACGCCGAGGTGAACGCCGCGTCGGACGCGGCCGCCCTGAAGCCCCAGCCGGCCGCGGAAGACGTGCTCAGACACATCTATTCCGAGGAGGTCGATCCCACGTCGGCCCTGTTCGACACCGAGGACCACCCCAGCTTCGCGGGCGAGCCGACCACGATGGTCGACCTCATCAACGCGGCCCTGAAAGACGAGATGGCCCGGGACGGCCGCATCGCGATGTGGGGCGAGGACGTCGCCGACGCGACGCGCGCCGAGGTGCTGGCCGAGTGCAAGGGCAAGGGCGGCGTCTTCAAGGTCACGGCCGGGCTCCAGAAGGCCTACGGCGGCGCGCGCGTCTTCAACTCGCCGCTCGCCGAGGCCGGCATCGTGGGGCGCGCCATCGGCTGGTCGGCCCGCGGCCTCAAGCCCGTCGTCGAGATCCAGTTCTTCGACTACATCTGGCCCGCCATGCAGCAGCTCCGCGACGAGCTCGCGAACATCCGCTGGCGCTCGGGCGGCACCTGGAAGAGCCCGGTCGTCGTGCGCGTCGCGACGGGCGGCTACCTCACGGGCGGCGGCCCGTACCACTCGCAGTCGGGCGAGGTGACGTTCACGCACATCCCCGGCCTCCGGGTCGTGATGCCGTCGAACGCGCTCGACGCGAACGGCCTCCTCCGCACGGCGATCCGCTGCGACGACCCCGTGCTCTTCCTCGAGCACAAGCACCTCTACCGGCAGACGCACAACAAGGGCGCGAACCCGGGCCGCGAGTTCATGATCCCGTTCGGCAAGGCGAAGACGGTCCACGCCGGTGACGCGGCCACGCTCGTCACGTACGGGGCGACCGTGCACCGCAGCGTCGTCGCGGCCAAGCGGCTCGCCGAAGAGACGGGCCAGCGCGTCGACGTGATCGACCTGCGCTCCCTCGCCCCGTACGACTTCGGCGCGATCGAGCGCAGCGTGAAACGGACGAACCGGCTGCTCGTCGTGCACGAGGACTGGCTCACCCACGGCTACGGGGCCGAGCTGGCCGCCCGCGCGGCCGACGAGCTCTTCGAGTGGCTGGACGCGCCCGTGAAGCGGGTCGCGGCCAAGGACGTCTTCTGCGGCTATGCGCCCCAGCTCGAGGACGCGACCCTTCCGCAGGTCGACGACATTCACGCCGCCCTCAAGAGCCTCGTGGCGTACTAGACTTTCGGCTTCATGGCCGCGGAGCAATGGTTCTACGGAAAAGGGCGCGAGACGCTGGGCCCGGTGGATCGGGCCACGCTGATCGCGCTCTTCGCCGAAGGCACGATCAGCCGTTCGACGCTCGTCTGGAAAGACGGCATGGCGGCTTGGATCGCCGTCGGCAAGGTCGAGGGGCTCCTGCCCTCGGCGGCCCCGCCTCCGCAACCCCCCAGGCCTCCTGCTCTTCCCGATCCGCCCCCGAAGCCGGTTTTGAAGGCCGATCCGAGGGCCGAGCGGGTTGATGCCCGGCCGGCAACGGACATCCGGGGCGACGATGCCCATCTGCGGAACAGCCAGGCCACGGAGAAGCTGCCCGGAGCGATGAAGCTCGCCGAGGAGGGCGCCCGGCGGGCTGCGGAGGCCCGCGTCGAGCCCGCACAGGCTCCGGCTGCGCCTCCACCACCTCCCGTTTCCGCGGCGCGCGGGGCTCGGCAGGCACCTCGAGCGCACGAGGAACCGGCGGCGCCGCCACCTCCGGTCGTCGTCGCCGCGCCGGCCCGGGCCCTCGAGCCTTCGCCGCCCTCGCCGATGGCCGTGGCCGCCGCGGCCGCAGCGGCGGTCCCCAAGGAGAAAGACCGCGGCGTGCTCGGCGGCATCGGCGCCAAGCTCAGTGAGGTAGGGGACCTCCCCACGCTCTCGGGCCTGAACGTGAAGGACTTTCTCCTCGAGGGGCTCAAGAAGGACACCCGCGCCGAGGACATCGAGGAGGTCTTCATCGCGGGCACCACCACGACGACGCCGCAGCTCGCCGACGTCGTCACGGGCTGGCCCGTTCCGCGCGTGTTCTGGCGCATCCTGGGCGGAGCCCTTCTCACGTACTTCCTGCTCTACATCGGGCTCACGAGCTTCAACAACCTCAACTTCCTGCCGGGCCTCATCGTCGTCGGCTCGTTCGTCGTGCCGATGGCGGTCGTCGTGCTCTTCTTCGAGCTGAACATTCCCCGCAACGTCTCCGTGTACCAGGTGGGGAAGATGCTGCTCCTGGGCGGGGCCTGGAGCCTCGTCGTCACGGTCTTCCTTTTCACCGTGATCCCGGGCTCCGGCACGGGCGCCATCATTCCCGCGATGCTCACGGGCGTCACCGAGGAGACCGGAAAGGCCCTTGCGCTCCTCCTCGTCGCCTCCAGCTCGAGATGGCGCTGGCAGCTCAACGGGCTCCTCTTCGGAGCGGCAGTGGGTGCCGGATTCGCGGGTTTCGAGTCGGCCGGCTACGCGTTCAAGCACATCCTCGGGCCGCTCTCGGACATCACCGCGAGCATCACGCTCCGCGGCCTGCTCGCACCGGGCGGACACGTGATCTGGACGGCGATGGTGGGCTCGGCGATCTGGAAAGTGAAGGGCGACTCGAAGTTCGACCTCAAGATGCTCACGCACCCC
>JAEUQS010000593.1 GCA_016789625.1 Acidobacteriota bacterium
TGCCCAGCCGTGCAGACCACCTCCGCTTCTCCGAGCGGCTCCTTCGCGGCGAGCGCGGGCTGCCCGCCGACCGGCGTCGCGGAGTTGAGCAGCAAGGTTCTGCTCAATGTGTTCGATCCGGCAGGCCACCTCGCCCACCGCGTTCGCCTCGGGCCATTCGTCACACCGGACGGCCACGGGTTCGTAGCGGAGCCGGGTACCGTTACCCGCTTCACGTCGATCGACGGGATTCGCGTCGAGGTGCCAGCCGAGTCCTTCGAATCGCACCGTCTGGTCACCGTTCGGATGCTGCCCTCTCAGTCGTTCGACGTTCCTCTCAACGCGGGGCTTTCCCTCGGTGCATTCATCGAGCTGGATTTCGAAGGCCGAGCGGCCCGCAGTCTGGTGGTCCGCATTCCCATGCCGCAGGACGCGGTCGTGGGGCGGCAGGCCTTCGTCGGCCGCCCGACCGAGACGCCATGGGGCAAGCGGCTACAGTTCCTTTCCGCCGGAAGGGTCATCGACATCGGCGGCCAGAAGTTTTTCAGCAATGGTGCGAGCGACCGGCCCGGCGACCCGCCATCGGTTCCTCGCGGCTCGAGGGCGGCGGGCCTTGGGAGTCAGACACTCGCTCAGACGGCGCTCGCTCCGCTGTACCACGTTCAGAATCCCTGGTGCACGACCGTCAAGATTCCCTGCGGGACTGTCTGTCCCGATGCGCCGCCGAGCCCGCCGGGCTGCAACGCGGCACTGACGGCGCCGGTTCCGCCGGGTTGCAACTCCTGTGACTGCGACGACTACCTCTGTTCCGTGCTGGAGGAGTTCGGATCGCGGGGACGGGCGGCCGCCGTCTACTCGGCCATCAACGAGGCGATGACACTCGCCGGGTCCCTTGCCGACTACCTCGAGCTGAACGAGCTGAACTTCGCTTTCAACATTCTCTACATCGCCTTCCAGGACACGTTCATCTTCGTGCCGCCACCCGGAAACTGGAGCGGGCGGTTCGCGCTACCCGTCCAGCCGGATGTACCGTTCGACGTCGTCGTGAGGAACAGGAACACCGGTTGGATCGAAGCGACGAGGTCGTATTCCGGTGTCGCGTTCTCTCCGGACCTGGTCGACATCGGCGGGCTAGGCGGCCCCAGCGGGAGTCCGGCCACCTCGCCACTCCTCATCGACGCGACTCCGTTCGCGGTCACGCGATTCCTGCCGCGTTCCGTTCCGCCCACCGCGACCCAGCCGGACTGCGAGACGGTCGTCCTCGGGGTCGAAGCGTGCTCGACGGCCCAAGGCGTCGTCGAGCTCCGGCCTGCGACCGATCTGCCGCTCGCCGAGTACTCGCGTCTCGCCTTCTTCAACGTCTCGACCGCCCCAGCGGCGGGCCCATCGGCCGAGGTTGGGGCCTCCGGAACCTTCGCAACGCTGACCCTCCCTGCGCGCGCTCGCGACGACCTCATGCTGGTGGTCTCGCCGGCCGATGTCGAGTCGGAAAATCTGAGCGTTCTCAAGCTCTCGTTCGACCAGGCTCTCCGGCCGATCTCCAGCAGCGTCGCCCTTCTCGTGGACTGCGGGGCGCTTCCGGGCGACTGTGCCTCGGCGACGCCTGTAGTCACCACCGCAGAGCTTTCGCCACAGCGTTCGCAGCTTTGGGTGAAGATCGAGGGAAGCCTCTCACGCGGAAGGTTGTACAAGCTCTCTCTTGACACGAACCTACTGGTAGCGGACGCGTCGCCGAATCCTCCGTACCAGGGCCCAGCCACGTTCTTTCTCGCAACGAGGCGACAGGCACTGACGCCCGTGGGCGGAACCTCGGGCCTCGTGCTCGGAGACACGGCGCACGCGAGAGAGATCCTGAAGCTGGGCAACATCCTCTTCGCGGCGTCTGTCACGGGCCGCCTCGTCGCGCTCGATCTCACGAGCGCTCCTTCGGGGAGTCCACCACGCATGAATCCAACGGCTCTCGCGGCGACCTCCGGCCCCGCCAGCCAGATTCGCGGGCTCGCCACCGATGGGCACGGACGCATCATCTACAGCGCTCTCGAAGGCGCGAGCTGGGTGGTCAAGGTCGCCCGTCTCGAGGACTTCCAGCGGGTCACCACCTCGGGTACGTCGCCGCCTCCGCCAGAATGCGACGCGTCCGGATCCAATGGGCGTCCGCCATGCGCCTGTGGTCTTCCTTTCGTCCCCTCGGTTCCCATGGGATGTGTGAACCCGACCGTGGGGGGCGTGAGGACGGCATTCAGCACGGGCTTTACCGCAGGGCTCCTCGGCCCCGAGTTCCTGGCCGTGGCCGGGTCGCTTCCATCAGGCACACCCGTCGACATCGACGTTCTCGTTCAGGACAAGAACCCCGATGGCAAGGCCCTGCCACTCGGTGAGTTCTTCGCACGCCGGCCGAGCGGAAGCCTGCCGGCGCCAGGTCCGGACGGGTTCCGGACGTTCGCCGTGGACCTTTCGAGGAACGCTCCGCCTCAGATTCAGCCGCAACCCAGGCTGGCGATCTGCGACGAAAGCTCGATGGACCGCTTCCGGCGTGTTTCGATCGACAACCTCACGACAGGACAGACCTGGTCTTTCGACATGCTCGACCCGGCCTGGGGAGGCCCGGCAGGAACGGAGATCGCAACCGACATCCGAGCTCGAGACAACGACCTCCTCCAGATCCGCTACAACCAGCGGACCTGGGTCTACCAGGCGATCGTCGGAAGCGGAATCACCGTCGTCGACGTGAATCGCTTCTATCGAACGGTCAGTTCCCCCTCGTCGGAGCCCGAGCTACTCCTTTCGCAGTGCGGAAGGCGACTCTCGGCCTACGAGGGTCAGGAGATCGACTTCGGGCAGCCGCTCGGAAGCCCCGGCGCCATTCCCGGGTTGTTCTACACAACCGGGATCGCGGCCATCGGTCAGAGCGAGGCCGGAAGCGTGGGCGGCACGATCGCCGGCGCCGAGAGTGCCGAGGTCTATTCGGCTCTTCGAAGCTTCGGTGCCGTGCGGTCGACGGCGTACGTGAGGTCGCCTGACCTCCTCCACGGAGGCAAGGACGATCTCCGGAATCTCGTGCCGGGGAGGATCACGAACGTCAGAGACGTCGTCGCGCTGACGGACTTCGAGGTGCCGGATCCCGCGAACGGAAACCGGCCCGGCCTTCGCGACCTCGTTTTCTACACGGTCTTCGAAGGCGGGGTCCTCGTTTACGACGTCACTCACCGTGCTCTCACACGCTTCGGCCGGCTCGGGGTGCCCGCCGGAGGAGCGGTGAACCGTCTGACGCTGGACCGCGCGAACGCGCGCCTCTTTGGCGAAGGGACGATGGCCGAGGCTGCGGGATTGGTTCCCAAGGTCTTCGTTTGGGACATCACGAACCCCAGGGGGGATCCTCCCGCCGCGCCTTCTCAGGATCCGCGGCTTGTCTCCGTTCTCGACGCGCCGAGCGACGCGGGGCTCGTCGTCGACTCCCTCACCGGCCTCCTCTACACCTGGCAGAACGGCTCGACTCCTCAGACGTCAGGCGCTCGAACGTTCGCGTTCGGGGATCCCGGCATTCATGCTCTGGCCCGGCTCCACGGGTCTTCCTCGGGCGGAGTCAACCTTCTGAGCTACGAGCTCACGGACCTCGTCGCGCCTCTCGGAACACCCCTTCGTGCGACGGTCGCCGAAGACCTCACGAACGCTTCCGAGGATGACTCGTACGTCTCGGGAGCCATTCGGCTCCGTGCGGCGCTTCCTGCTGGACTCGGAGACGAGCTGACAGTGAAGGTGCAGTCGCTCACCGAGAGGCCCGACGACCGGCACCTCGCCGACGAGGACCTGGGTGCTTTCGTGGGCGTTCCCGGGGGATCCCGCTGGGGAAAGAGCGAGGTCTTCGTCACGCTCAAGAGGCTCTCTCTGGCATCGGGCCGGAGCGGACCTCTTTCGGAGCTGGGAAGCCTCTACGAGAGCGTCGAGAGCATCGTCTTCGTTTCGGATCCGAGAGCCCTCGACGGCCATACCCTTCAGCAAGCCACCAACACCGAGGCCGACGAGGAAAGCCAGTGCAGACGCTGTAAGCGCCCGCCGCACTATCCGCTGCCCTCGGCGGGCACGACGGATCCCGTCGTCGAGGTCATGGCGACCGGGCCCTATGCGAGGTTCGTCCTCGCCGAGGATCCGAGCAACCCCTCGCAGGCCACGCAGGACGCCCTCGCCTTCCTGCGCTCGATGGGCGGCCACTACAGAATTCCGCACGGTCTCGTTTCGCTGACGGGATGGGCCGCAAGCATTCCTTCGCCGTTCCAGTCCGCGCTTGCTGAACCCGTTCTCGAGCCCGCGATCGTTGAGACGGAGGCGGGCACGTCGGTCGTGCTCACGTCGGGCGAGGTCCTCATTTCCACGGTCGACCACGGTGTCGCGGGGCGGGGCCTGGGCTTTGCGCTCGACAGGAGCTATCGCAGCCAGCTCCTCGGCTACGGCCCTCTCGGCGCGGCCGGTTTCACCTCGAGCCTCTTCGCCGAGGTGCGGCGGATTCCGCTCTTTGGTAGGAACTGTCTGTCTCCGGAGTACGGCCGAACCGGAACGCTCGTCGAGTTCCACGACGGGGAAGGGCAGGTTTACCGGTTCGCCACGAAGAATCCGTGCCCGGGTCCCTCGGCTCCTGTTTGTCCCGCCGGGTTCGTCGAGGACGGGGCGTCGCCGTACTGCCCAGCAAAGGGTCTCTACATGCGCCTTGCCGACGAGGCGGGCGGCGGCCTGCGTCTCTACGGCGAGAATTTCGACAGCCTGGTGTTCGACTCCGGTGGAAGGCTTGTCGAAGTAAGAGACCGGCTGCGCCGAAATGCGTCCCGGGCAGAGGAGCAGGGCAACACCCTTCTTCTTAGCCGGCATCCTTCCGGACGTTTGGAATCAGTGGAGGACGAGCTCGGCAGGAAGTACACGTTCCAGTACGACGACGAGCCTTACGACGCTCAGGGGCGGATCCGTCCGACGTTCGGGCTCCTGACGAAGGTGGTCGATCACGCGGACGGAGACCCGGCGGCGCGGCGCGAGATCGACTACGTGTTCGATACCGAGAGGCGGCTTCTGGCGGTTCGCTATCCGGAGGTCGCGCTCCGCCAGGCGTCTGGCGGCACAACGTCAACGAGACCCGAGCTCCGGTATCACTACGCGCCGGCACCTCTCACCCCAACTGCCCCGCACGGGGCGTTCGCAGAGGCTCGACTCACAGGCTTCACGATCCCCGGCGGCTCCGTGCCACGGCTCTCCATCGCT
>JAEUQS010000602.1 GCA_016789625.1 Acidobacteriota bacterium
CGCGGCCCTGCGCGAGACGGTGCCGGAGAGGAGCGCGTGAACGAGCCCGTGCTCCGCCGTGCGCGCGCGGTGACGCTCCTCGGAGCGCTCGCGATGCTCCTCGCGAGCGCGGCCTTCGCGAAGGCCGTGCTCTCGCTGCGAGCTTCTCCGCAACCCGCCGCCGCGCCGGAGCGGGAGGCCCCTCGCGCAGACGGCGCGCGCACGCTCGGCGGCGTTGTCGTGCCGCAGGCGACTCTGGCCCGGGGCCGCACGGTCTTCCTCGTCCACTGTGCCGCGTGCCACGGCCCGGCGGGTGACGGCACGGGCGTCTCGGGCCGCGGGCTCGTGCCTCCGCCGCGGGACCTCACGCTCGGCCTCTTCAAATTCGCCTCCGTCCCCGCGGGCGAGCTCCCCACCGACGCGGACCTCCTGCGCACGCTCACCGAGGGCCTCCACGGCACGGCGATGCTGCCCTGGAAGGATCTGGGCGAGGGCGACCTCGCGGCGGTGATCGCCTACGTGAAGCTCCTCTCTCCGCGCTGGGTGGACGGCACCCCGGGAGAGCCGATCGTGCCCCCCGCGGATCCGTGGAGGGAGAGCCCGAAAGAGGCCGAGGCGCGCGGCCTGGCCGTGTACCACGGCCTCGCGCGCTGCCAGTCGTGCCATCCCGCGTACGAGACGCTCGCGACGATCGACGCGGCCAGCCGCGCGCTCACGGGACGCGCCGCCGAGAGCCGCGAGAACGCGCTCCGCGCCGTCCGCAAGGAGAGCGAGTACGGCGTCTCCCTCCTGCCTCCCGATTTCACGCGCGACGACCTGCGCCGGGCGCGCACCCGGGCCGACCTCTACGTCGTCCTCGCCGCGGGAATCACCGGCACGGCGATGCCCACGTGGCAGGGCTCCCTTTCGGAGTCGGACCTCTGGGCGCTCGTGCACTACGTCGACGGCCTCCGCGAGCGAGGCCGGGCGCCCCACTAGAATCAACTGAATGGAGCCTGAAGAGGGAGTCGGGGTGCGACCGGGTCATCTCGCGGGAGAGGAAGCGGCACGGCTCCGCGCGCTCCGGGAGACCGCCCTCCTCGACACGCCGCCCGAGCCCGAGTTCGACGATCTCGCGCGGCTCGCCGCGCAGCTCACCGGGACCTCCATGGCGTTGATCACGCTCATCGACTCGGAACGCAGCTGGTTCAAGGCCCGCATCGGCTTTTCCGCCACGGAGGCCCCGCGGGACGAGAGCTTCTGCGGCTGGGCCCTCTCGGGCGAGGCCGCCTTCCTCGAGATTCAGGACACCCGCGCCGACGGCCGCTTCGCGGAGAGCCCGATGGTGCTGGGACCTCCCCACGTCCGCTTCTACGCGGGGGCCCGCATCACGAGCCCGGCCGGGTTCGTGCTCGGGGCCCTCTGCGTCCTCGACGGCGCGCCACGCAGCCTCACCCCCGAGGTCCGGGACGGACTGATCGTGCTGGCCCGCCAGGTCTCCCGCGAGATCGAGCTCCGGCGGCGTCTCGTGGAGCTCGAGAAGAGGAAGGAGCAGCTCGCGGCCTACGAGTCGATCGTGGAGACGGGCCAGGGGCTGATCTTCACGCACGATCTCGAGGGCCGGGTCCTCACCCTGAACGCCGCGACCGCCGACAGCCTCGGCATTCCGCGGCAGCACGCCGTGGGCAGGAGCATCTTCGAGTTCCTCGACGCGGATCGGCGCCCCGCGGCCCAGGCCTACCTCGAGCAGGTTCGGACGACGAGCTTCGCCCAGGGACAGGTGCGGGTGCGGGCCCAGCGCGGCGAGGAGCGCACGTGGGTGTACCGCAACACGCTGTACGAGCCCAATGACGGGCCCCCCGTCGTGATCGTTCACGCGCACGACATCACCGAAAGGAAGCGCGCCGAGTCCTCCCTCGCCGAGAGGGTCCGCCTCGCCCAGTTCACCGCCGACGTCGCGACCTCGCTGTCCTCGAAAGAGCCGATCGAGGCCATCGCGACGATGTGCGCCGAAGCCGTCGTCGCCTACCTCTGGGGCTCCTTCGCGACGGTGTGGCTGCTCGACGGCGAGACCCATGAGCTGGTCCTCGTGGGCAGCGCGGGACAGAGCCGGGTTCCCGAGCCCCGCAGCCGGATCCGCGTGGGACAGTTCTTCACGGGACGCGTCGCGGAATCGGGTCGCTCCCTGGTGGTGCCGCTCGGCGAGGAAGGCGAAAGGCCCGTAGACGGCAGCTGGGCCTCGGCCGCGGGAATGACCGCGTTCGCCGGGTTTCCGCTCCTCCTCTCGGGGCGGGTCGTCGGGGTGCTCGGGATGTATTCGGGACGGCCCCTCTCGGTGGCCACGCTCGACGCGCTCGCGCAGGCCGCTCAGCACATCGCCCTCGGGCTCGACCGGCGCCGCTCGCTGGAATCGCTCGCGGAGAACGAGGCCCGCACGCGGGCGCTCATCGACCGCATGCGCGTGGGCCTCGTCGTCTTCGACGTCGAGGGCATCGTGGAATCCGCGAACCCGGCCGCGGCGCTCCTCTTCGGAAGCACCGTCGACGCGCTGCGCGGCCGGCCTCTCGAGCACTACCTCCCCGGCGTCGGAACGCCCCAACGCGGTCTCCTCGCCGAGCAGCTGCACGGCGACGGCCACTCCCGCGCCCTCGAGTGGAAGGGCCGCCGCGGAAACGGCACGTTCGGTCCGCTGGACGTCTCGGCCCACCCCTTCCCGACCGTTCACGGGCTGAGGTACGCGGCGATCCTGCAGGACGCTTCGCGCCGGCACGAGCTGGACCGGCTGAAGCGGGAGTTCGTCGCGGCCGTGAGCCACGAGCTGCGCACGCCGCTCACGTCGGTGCGCGGGGCGCTGCGGCTGCTCCTCGCCGGCGCCGTCGGGCCCCTCTCGGCCGACGGCATGGACCTCGTGACGCGCGCCGAGCGCAACACGCGCCGCCTGCTCGACCTCATCAACGACCTGCTGGATCTCGAGCGTCTGCAGAGCGGCACCTTCGACGTCTCGCGGCGCGAGCTGCCGCTCACGGCCGTGCTCGAGCGCTCGCTCGACGTGGTGCGCGGCATCGCCGAGCCGCAGGAGGTCACGATCCGCATCGGCGAGGCCTCGGGCCGCGTGCTCGGCGACGAGGACCGCCTCGTGCAGGTGGTGGTGAACCTCCTCTCGAACGCCGTGAAGTTCTCGCCCAGGGGCAGCGAGGTGATCGTCTCGGCGACCGAGGAGGGCGCCGAGGTCGAGGTCCGGGTCGTGGACCAGGGGCGCGGGGTTCCCACCGAGGCGCGGGATCTCATCTTCGAGAGGTTCCGGCAGGTGGAGTCGTCGGACGCGCGGAGGCAGGGCGGCACGGGCCTCGGCCTCGCCATCAGCAAGGCCATCGTGGACGCTCACGGAGGCCGGATCGGCATCGCGGACGACACGTCCTCGGGCAGCACGTTCTGGTTCCGCATCCCGCGCGCCATCACGGGCACGAAGCTCCGGCGGCCGCGCGTCGTGGTGCTCGACGACGAGCCGGAGCTGAGGCACTTCCTCGAGAAGGCGCTCCGCAAGGGAGGCTACGAGCCCGTCCTCTGCGAAACCTCCGGCGAAGCGCTGGAAGCCATGAAGCGCGACGACGTCTCGGCCGCCGTGCTCGACGTGGTGCTCCCCGGCGAATCGGGTCTGGCGCTCCTCTCCCGGGTGCGCATGGACCCGCAGCTGGCGCGCGTGGGCGTCGTTCTCATGAGCGGTCTCGCCGGCCCGCCCGACGAGGCCGACGCGTTTCCCGACGCGACGTTCCTGCCGAAGCCCTTCGACGTCCACCAGCTCCTGGGCGCGCTCCAGGAAGCCGTCCAGCGGGGCCGCCCGTGAGCCTCCGCCTCGCTCTCGTCCTCGCTGCGGGGCTGCTGTCCCGGGAGGCCGTCGCGTGTCCCGCCTGCGCCGCGACGAAGGCCGAGGCGAACGGCGCCGCCGCGACGCAGGTCTGGTGGGTGACGGGCGCGTTCCTCCTCATCCCCTCGGGCGTCGTCCTCGCGGGGGCGATGGCACTCCGTCAGCAACGGGAGAGATAGCTCAGGAAGGCCCCGCGGAAGAGCGCGACGTCGAGCGGGCCGGGCAGGTACACCGCGTGCGGATCCCCCTCACCCGCTTCCGCGAGAAACGTGCGGCCGGCCGCGTCGACGCGCACGAGGACGCTTCGCCCGGCCCCGAACACCTCGGGCGCGGCCAGGGCCGCGGCGGCCACGACGTCCCACGGATGAAACCCTCCCGCGGCCTGCCCCGGCCGGCGCCCGAGCACCCGTCGCAGCAGATCCTGTTTCCGCGCGAAGCGCGCGAGGCGCGCGCGATGCGGACCGAGCGCGGACGCCACGGGCAGCGACAGGACCTCCTCGGCGGTGATGGCGACGGGAAACGCGGCGTCGAACGGAACCAGCGTCTTCGGCACGGGCAGGCTCATCACGAACGCGGCGGCTTCCGGATCCTTCGAGAAGTTGAATTCAGGAAGCGCGCCGGAGGCGTCTCCGGGCCCGGAGGGCTGAACAGATTCGCGAAGACCGCTCCCCGAGCGCCCGCCCATCACGAAGAGGCCAGCCAGAGCGCGGGCGAGGTCC
>JAEUQS010000635.1 GCA_016789625.1 Acidobacteriota bacterium
CTTGCGCGTCGGGTTCCTCGGGTTGACCAGCGGGATGGAGACGACGACTCCGGAGACCCTGGCCCTGCGGGTGGTGCAGCGCGACCTGGTGGAGACGGCGCGCTCCGAGGCCGCGGCCCTGAAACGGGAGGGCGCGGAGGCGATCGTCGCGCTCACGCAGGCACCGGCGTCCGTGAACGAGCGTCTGCTTCGCGAAGTGCCGCTCATCGACGCGATCCTCACCGAGGAAGAGGCCGAGGAGCGCTCGGTGGTGCACTTCGTGGGCGCGCGCCCCATCGCCGCCCCTTGCGGCAACCTGGGATCCGTGGTGGAGCTCCGCCTCCGGTGGGACTCCGGCCGGATCACCGCGGCCGTGCTCGCGCATCCCGTGGATGGCTCGGTGCGACCCGACGCCGCGCTCGCGGCGAGGGAACGGATCTACATGGACCTCCTCGCCGAACGCCTCGCGGCGCCGGTGGCGACGTTGACCGAGGGAATGCCCGCGGACGGCAGCCGCGTGCGCGAGACGGCGCTCGGGAGCCTCGTGGCGGACGCGCTCCGGGAGGCCGTCGGCGCCCAGGTTGCTCTGATTCCCGGCTCCAGCCTCCGCGCGGACCTGCCGGCCGGCGCGCTCACGCGGCGCGAGATCCTCGGCGTGCTGCCCTTCGGAAACACCGTGGTGCTTCTCGAGCTGCAAGGCAGCGTCCTGCGCGCCGCGCTGGAGAAGGGGCTCAGCGGCTCGCTCCTCCAGGTGTCGGGGCTCTCCTACTCGGCAGACCCGGCGGCACCGGCGTCCCGCCGGCTACGGGAAGTGGCGGTGGGAAGCGAGCCGCTGCGTGACGACGGGCTCTACCGCGTGGCCGTGACCAGCTACCTCGCATCGGGCGGCGAGGGTTTCACACAGCTCGCGACGGCCCACCGCATCGAGCGTCCGGGCGGCGAGCCCGTGGACGCCGACGCTCTTGCCACTCACCTTTCCTCCCGCCGTGGGGAACCGCCCGCGAAGGCAGCTCGCATCACGCTCCGGTCGGATTCCGATCGCCGCTGACGCTCTCCATGCCACCATTACGCGCTCGAGGAGGGAGGAAAGCGCCGATGCCGGGACTCCAGATCAACGTAGCCGCACTGACCGACGTGGGCCGCGTGCGCACGATCAACGAGGACGCCTACAGCGTGACCGACCTCGACACCGATCGGCGTCTCGAGCCCGAGCCGGGTCCCGCCCTGTTCGAGGTGGGCTCCCGCGGGCTGCTCCTCGCGCTCTCCGACGGCATGGGCGGCCACGCGGCGGGCGAGGTCGCGAGCGCGCTCGTCCTCGAGTCCCTTCGCAAGGCCCTGGCCTCCGGACCCGATTCGGAGTCCGTCGCGAGCCATGTCTCGGCCGCGGTGCGCGAAGCGAACGCCGACGTCGTGAGGGCCGCCAAGGAAGACGGCCGCAACGGCATGGGAGCCACCCTCACCGCGGTTCTGCTTCGGGGAACCGACGCCTACGTTGCCGAGATCGGCGACTCGCGGGCCTACGTCGTGCGCGCCGGGAGGCTCCTCCAGCTCACGCGCGACCAGAGCCTCGTGCAGTTCCTCGTGGATCAGGGGGCCCTTTCTCCCGAGGAGGCGCGCACGTCGAGCCGCAAGAACGTGCTCCTCCAGGCCATCGGCCAGGCCGACGACGTGCGCGTCGCGATCGGCCGGCTCGCGCTTCGCGCCGGCGACCGGTTCCTCGTGTGCTGCGACGGGCTCACCAACGCGATCACCGACGCCGAGCTGCAGGAGCTCCTCGGAGAAAGCGATCCGGCTGTCGCCTGCCGCAAGATGATCGACCTCGCCAACGAGCGCGGGGGCAACGACAACCTCACGGCCATCGTGGCGCATGTCTCCGGCAGCAGCCTGCAGGATCCGGGCGACTCACCGACCCTCTCGGGTACGTTCGAGATCATCCAGAGCTTTTCGGGCATCTGAGCCGGGTCCCGGCGGGGCGTCGCCGCTCGAACGCTCTTGCGGTACACTTCTTTCGTGCCCCGACCCGTCGCCCGAAAGACAGCTTGGATCTTTCTCACGCTAGTCGTGAGCATGCTGTGCGTGGGTGCCGTCGCCGGCGATATCTGCGCGGACGGCAACTCGGGCGGTTGCTTGGAGCCCTGCCATCTCTCATGCGTCGACGGCTGCGCGAACGTGCCGTTCGCCTCCGAGATGGCCCTGGATCCCCCAAGGCCCCTCGACGAGGTCCGATGGTGCGCGGTTCTGGCCGACAGAACCCCCGTCGGCCCTCCGGACGCCCAGCCCCCGAGACCCTCCACCGTCTAACGTCTCTCGTCCCCCTTTGACGCAGCCGGGCTCGGGCTCACCGAGCCGGTGGAGACTTTCATGTATTTCATCGTTCTCGGTGTCACGCTTTTGGCGTGGCCTCAGGCCATTCCTCCTGCGCAGGATGCGGCGGCCGCACAACGAATCGTGCTGCGCGACGCGGTCCGCCTCGCCTTGGAGCACCATCCCGAAGTGCGAACGGCCGACGCCGATCGCCGCGCGGCCGAGGCGGCGCTCCTCGAAGCGAAAACGTACCCCTTCAACCCCGAGCTCAGCGTCGAGACCGGGCCGAGCCGCAGCCCGGAGCGTTCCGGCGCCGACGCGTCCGTCTCCCTGCGGCAGACCGTGGAGCTCGGCGCCAAGCGGTCGAAACGGGTCGCGGTGGCCACGGCGCGCCTCGGTGCGGAGACCGCCCGATACTCGTGGTCTCGTCTCGGCGTGGCCGTACGGGTCAGGAAAGCCTATGGCCTCGCGATTCTGGCGAGACACCGGGTCGTGTCGTCGCGCGAGGCAGAGGCGATCTCTTCGGAGCTCAAGGCGGCGGCCGAGGAGCGCCTCCGGCTCGGCGCCGGAACGTTGCTCGAGCTGAACGTCGCGACGGCGGCGGCGGGGCGCGCGCGCGCAGAGCGTCTGTCCTCGGAGCTGGGTCTCCAGGAAGCCCAGATCGCGCTGGGGGCGGCTGTCGGGGATCCCAGGCGCCCCGAGCTCGAGCCCGTCGAGGATCAGCTTCCCCGGTTCGCCGCCATCCTCGAGGACGAGAACGCATTCGTCGAGCGGGCCCTCGCCGCACGCCCCGATCTCGACGCGGCAAAGCGCGAGGCGGAGGCAGCATCGGCCGGTCTGCGGTTCGCCGATTCGGTTGCCGTTCCCGACCTCACGCTCGGATTGACGCAGGGGCACGAGAGTCAGGATGAATCCCGTTCGACGATCTTCGGGGTGTCCATTCCCCTTCCGCTTTTCAACAGGAACCAGGGACCCCGCGCGGCGGCCCGCGCGGCGCTCTACCGCAGCAGCGCCCAGGAAGACGCCGTCCGTCAGGCGGTGGCGCGGGATGCGCGCGCCGCGTACCGCCGCTACACCCTCACACGGCAGGCGGTCGAGGGCTTCGACCAGGACGTCGTCGGAAAGCTCGGCGAGAACCTGGCTCTCGCCCTGCAGTCGTTCCAGGCCGGGAAGATCGGCCTTCTGGAATTCAACATCGTGCGGCGCGAGCTCGTCGAGACTCGCCTCGCCTTTCTGGGAGCTGAACGCGAGCTCGTCGAGGCGCAAGCCGCGCTCGAGCTCGCTGCCGGCGCCCCTCTGGAGACACCGTGAAGACGACGTTCAGATTCGCTCTCATCCCGCTCTGCGCGGGTCTCGCTCTCATGGCCGCGTGCGGGAAGCCTGCGGCCCCGAAAGCGGAAGCCCACGACGACGAAAAGGAGGAACACGTCGAAGGGCACGCGGAGGAGGTCGTCAACCTCAACCCCGAGCAGCTGAAAAGCGCGGGAATCAAGACGGTTCAAGTCGAGAGCCGTAGGGAGCTTGGCTTGCTGGGGGCGACGGCCCAGATCGAGCCCGCGTCCGATCGGCAGGCCAGGGTCGGGGCACGCGTGCCGGGCCGCGTGGTCTCCCTGGGGGCGAGGGTCGGCGACCGGGTCGCGAAGGGCGCGGTGCTCGCGGTGATCGACTCGCCCGAGCTGGGCCGTGCGAAGGCCGACTACGTGTCGGCGATCGCGCTCGAACGCGTGGCCGAGGGGACGATGTCCCGCGAGAAGGCCCTTTTCGAGAAAC